>NZ_LBFB01000015.1:0-52217 GCF_013363285.1 Marinitoga sp. 1154
CTTTAATTTCACACTTTTCCATAATTTTATCAAATTCAAGGTAACGTGTTTTCTGAAATTTTTTCATATTATCAAGCATTATTTCAAATGGTTTTGATATCTGTTTTGATACTTTATGTGCTTTTTTAACTATTGATATAATAACTATACTTAACAATATAAAAAATAAAATAATGCTTATTATTATTGAACTTCGATATTTATTAAAATCTAATTTTAATATTATACCAATTGGCCTGAATAAAGTTTTTTCATCTTCATATTTCCATACATAGTAAAATTTTACTTTTTCATTATTTTTTATAACGATATCTTTTTCAGTAGAAAAAACTTTTTCTAAATACTTTTTATCTTCATCTGTTAAATTAGAAAAGTTTTGTGACAATCCTTCAAATTCATGCGTACATATATTGATATCTGAAATAAAGTCATATTCATTTTTTAAATTTGCTAAATTATTTATTGTTTTTTTTATTTTATCTATAGATAGTATGGAGCTTAAAACATAAAAATTCTCATCTGTTTTTATATATATATTTCTTAGTAATTTGTCAGATTTTAAATCTAATTCTATTAGATAATTATATTTTTGAAGATTAATCAGTTTATTTTTTAATTTTAGATCTATAGACTCAATATTTACTTTTTTTATGACATTATTTTCTCTATTTGATTTGTATGATGTTGAAACAAATTTTTCTATTGATTCATTTATATCCTGTGATGTTTTTATTTCATTCATTAATGTATCTAATTTTTCATAAAAAACAGAATCAAAATCATATAGCGCATTATATAATGAATTAAATGCAAATCTTATTAGACTTTCTGTATTATTTCTTAGTGATTTTTCTACTTTTAATAAATTTATATAGCTAAATACGCTGACTAAAATTAATACTAAAACAATACTTGTTATAACTATTGTCATTATACTTTTTGATATTAACTGATATAAAGATACCTTTTCTTTTTTCATTTTTAACCTCCAATCTATTATCGTTGATTACTTTATAAATCCATTTAATCTTCCGTTTATATCTGAATATAATATTATTCCTAAAATGTCATTTGGATTTTTCTGATATCCTACTGATATCAAAGCTTTATCATCAAATAATATTGTTTTTAAAATTCTTTCATCAAAAGTTTCACCATAATAATTTTCTTTTATAATAATACCATCATCTTTATTTAATAGTAATATAAATCCATCAAAGTCATCATTTTTTTCTAATGTATATCCTGATATAATAATTTTCTTATTTATGATATTTGCCGATAATCCTCTTGCAGATTTTTTTAAAAGATAATCTTTTCTCCATATTTTATTGAAATCTTTATCGGTTTTAATTATTAATACTTTCCATGGAAATCCATTTATTGTTGTACTATAGCCTATAATATAATAAAATTCATTGTCTTTTAAAATAGTATTACCATATTCATTTAACTGTTCTTTTCCATATTTTAATATTGTATAATCACTGTAATTTAATTTATTTAATTTAATGATGAAAATATTTTCATTATTATTTGCTGTAGAATTGGTATTTCCGAGTAAGTATATATAGTTTTTATCATAATTTATATCCGTTATAACTTCGTCATTGTACCATGTAATTTTAAATTCGTTTAATTTATCAAGATTTTCATTAATTTCAGTTAGATATCCTGTTCTTTTATTTTTTTCTATTATGAATCCTGTAACATAAATATTTTCGAAATTATCTTTTATAATTTTTATGAATTCACCTTTATTATTGAATACTTTTGATTTTATTAATATTCCTGAGTTATTTACTATATAAATCACTGGTTTATAATCCTGTGTTCCTACTATATAAAATTCATTATTTATGTATTCCGCTGTATTTATTTTTACATTAGATGATATGTTTATTTCTTTCTGGAAAAGTATGTCTCCTTCTTCATTAAAACTTATTATTATTATATTTTGATTTATTTTTTCATTTTGTCCTATAATATAAATTTTTTTATTAACAGTTACAATGTCTTTTAATATTAATATTTTACCTTCTGTCATTTTTTTAAACCATGTATCAACTGTTATATTTTCCTCTATATCTATATTGCTTATTTTGAAAATATCTTTTTCAAGATTATTGGTGTTGTTTGTTTTTACAGGAATCAAAGCTTTTTTAGTTGATGAATATATATATATAATATCCAGTGAAAAAAGAATTACTATTATTATTAAAATAAACAACAAAATTTTTTTCATATTTTTTCTCCTTTATATATTATTTATATTGGTGCAGGTGCTATGATAGTGTTGTTAGTTAATAACAGTGTATACATGTTTATAATAGGGTATTTTAATGTGTTGAAAGTTTTGAAAATAATTAAATGTAACTTTTATTATTTTGGTTCAAAGTACATAATACGAATATATGTTCTATATTTTTAGTTGATAATATTTAAATTGTTCATAAGTAAATAACTTTTAACGTTGATTGTTAGTATTCCTGTTATAATTTATCAACCATAAAAATATATATGTTGAAAGTTTTAACAACAACTATAATAGTTATAAACATTTTTGGTTGTTAACTTCTGAAATTACTATTATCAGGAATTTTAATATGATAACAAAAGTTCATAACTATAAACAAATACATTACAATTATAACATACTGCGTTGAAAATAAAAAAACAGAATATATACTAGGGTGTCCAATTAGTAAAGTAAGCGAAAACTCGCAGATTGTCCATACACGCTACCGCGGGTATTGGTTTAAATAATTTTGATTTTATAAAAAATTTTTAAGCTATCGCTTTCCTGCGGTGGGCTATTTGTTTAAATTTTTGTTTTCTATAAAATTTTTAAAAAACTATTTATCTTAGATTTTTTATAAAAAATCTAAGCGTAAAATGAAGCCGGACAATTTTGCACGGATGCAAAATACCGAACATGGATGTGAGTCTGATACGACCGGCGAAAATATGCTATTTTTGAAGATTAGCAATTAAGGTTTGAGCGGCTTTACTTTTTGGACAACGTATATATACTTTTATGAATCCATATATCGTTACATGATGATTAAACTTTGATTTAAAAAGAGTTTTAGAAACAATAATTATCATATATTTAATATGTGAGTAAAAAATATACATCATAATTTAATCTTTATAGTTTAAAGTTGACTGTAAAGATTAAGAATAGATAATATCAGGAGGTTGAGACGGTTGAAAAACACATTGAAATATATTCTCGCATTACCATTTTTACAGGTATTTGTTCAGGTGGGAATAGCATCATCTTTTCCACAATTAACTGAAATTTTTGGTTCAACATGGTTAGCAAGTACATATATAGGAATAACCCCTTTAATATCCATTATTTTTGGTTCTTTTTGGGGAAAGGTATTAGAGAAAAAAGGTGAAAGTAAAACATTTTTATATTCAATGGCATTATGGACTACAGCATTATATTTATCTGGATTATCTTTAAAATTACCAATATTGGCAATAATTTTTCGTGCAATCCAGGGAATAGCTGATTCTGCACTATTTTCTAATGCATTAACAGTAATAACAAAATCAAATTTTTCTGCAAAAGAACAGTCAAAATATTTTGGTTTAGTTGAATTTCTGGCAAGTTTTGGAGCCGTTATGGGTCCTCTTGTAATAGGTACGGGTTTTATTTATATGTCACATTATATTTTAATGACAGTTGGTGTAATATTATTTATAGCCACATTGTTTGTTTATAAACAGTTGCCTGTTATAGATATTCATCCTGAAAAAGTAAAAAAACAGGTAGCAAAGTTTTCACCAAGAATATTTTTAGCTGCTTTTTTTGGTATTTTAACATTAGCTGTAATAGTTGGATTTCAGGCTACAATGCCATTTTTTATAGAAAAATATATTCATAATCCTATATTTGGAAAAATATATATATCAATATTTGCATTATCTTTAATGCTTGGAAATTTATTTAAACATAAAATAAGTGGAGTGAGAATTTGGATACCTCTTGCTACGTTTTCAACTTTAATATTTGCGATGTTTGCTAATTCAATATCGATGTTTTTATTCCTATTTTTGATAATTATATCAGGATTGTTCCTTGGTCTATCTTTAACAATGAGTAGTGAATATGCGTCATATCTATCAGTTGGTTTTGAAGAAAAAGGAATGGCAGTATTTTCAGCTTTTAGAATAAGTGGAAACTTTTTTGGGCCATATCTATCTATTTTTTATTCAATGGGTGGTATGAATTTCTTTATATTAATATTATCTATGATTAGTTTAGTATCAACAGCATTCTTATTTAATTATAAAAAAAATTTTGATGAAGTAAAAGAAATATAAAAAACCCCTTATTGGGGTTTTTTGTATATAATAACTGTATTTTTAATTTTTTTAGCTTTATACATTGCTATATCAGCATATTTAATTAATGTATCTATATTTTCAGAGTGTTCAGGGAATAAGGAAACACCAATACTCAATGAAATAGAAAAAGAACATTTATTTGTACTAAATTTCCTGTATATTTTTTCTGACATTTTTTTTGTTATTGTATGTATATCTTTTAATTCTTTATATTGAGCTAATACAACAAATTCATCTCCACCGAATCTTGAAATAAGATCAGAATTTCTTAAAGAATTTCTTAGAATATTTGAAAATTCTATTAAAATTTCATCTCCTTTATCATGTCCAAAATTGTCGTTCACTTTTTTAAAATTATCAATATCAATAAACATTAAAGCATATTTTAAACTATTTCTTTTTGCAATTGCAAGTATGTTTTTTGAATTTTCAAAGAATAGAGTTCTATTAGGCAGTCCAGTTAATATATCATGAGTAGCCAGATGTTTAAGTTTTTTCTCAAGATTATTTCTTTCGGTATAATCTTCCATAATAATTATACCTCCAATAATGTAATTATCTTTTTTTAAAGGAGCAAATTCAGCTCGTAAAATAATTTTTTTTCCAGAAATGAAAGATGTATATTCTCCTTCATAATAAGAAATTTTACCTTTTAAAACATTAAAAATATTATCTTTTATAATTTTATTTGGTAGTGTGGATAGATCAAATTCGATAATATCATTTTTTTTCAAATTTAAGACATTTAACGAACTTGGATTTGCCATAATCACTTTTAAATTAGTATTAAAAATTATTATACCAACAGGAGAATTTTCAAATATTGTTTGAAATAAGCTCAGATTTTTATCCAGTTCATCTTTAACCTTTATCAGTTTATAATAATTAATAATAATAAATATAGCCATAATAATGCTAAAAAATAGCGTGAAAATATCAATAAATAAAAAAGTTATTTTTTCCTTTAAAATGGAAGATATATTTGAATCCAGACTTGATAGTTCATAATTTATTATGTTTTGAAAATAATTTACAAGCATGCTCAGATTTTTAAAAACATCTTTTGAATTTAATTCATATAGTTTTGGAGATTTTTTCTCAAAAAGTTCATAATAATTCCATAAACTTTTATAACCTTCAAAGTTATAAAAATTATTTAATTTTTCATATGTTTCTTTTGTAAATGATAAACCCTTAAATTTCGGAAATTCAATAAGCGAATAAAAACTTCTATCCAATAAATAATATTCTTTTTCACTTATTTTCATTTTTTTATATACAATGACTGAAAATATACCTCGAAATTCACCAGAATATTCCTTAATCCTTTCGAGAAAGTATATGGAAGACAACCATTTTCCTGTTTCTGAAACAGTTTTTTGCTTTATGGAATAATTATAAAAATCAAGGAGATCATTTATTATTGTTGTGTAATTTATAAAAATATCTATATTATTATCTTTTCCTATATTTTTTCGCAATAAATTGAGTTTTTTTTCAATATCCTCCAATTTTTTATAATAAAAATCTTCGAGGTTTAAATTTTTAATATTTTCAAGATATTTATTAAATAGATTTCTTTCTTTTACCAATTCATCGTAAACGCTTTTTTCACCATTTACATACATATTAACAAGTCCTCTTTCATTCTGAAGATGAAAGACAGCTGAAGATATATTTTTTATTAGAGATATTGAGTTTTTCATATTATTGAGCAATTTTTTATCATTATTCATCTGAAATAATGAGTTTACGGAAATAATTAGTAATCCAAGTGTAAGTAATAACACAATGATAAGATTAAAAGTTTTTGTTTTCATATAAATCACCACATAATAATTTTTATAATATATTTAAGATTTATTTTTCAATTAATTCTGCAATTTTATAAACTGTATATTTTACAGCAGGGGTTCTGTATGGAATTGTTGTTGAATCTAATTTAACAAGCCAATCATTTGTTTTTTTATATATTGATATATAATATTGTTGCATGAAGTCATCATCAGTAGAAACAACCCTGAGTAAGAACCTATCATTTAATAAATCTTCATACACAGAGCTTACTGTAAAGGTTATGTTGTTATCTTTGAATGTTTTATCTTTTAAACTTTTTAATTTTTCTATATCAATATCTTTTATATTTTTATGAGGCAAATCGCTCACTCCCTCCAGAACTCTTTTTATTTTAAAACTTTTTAATTTTTTTGCAATAAATAAATATTTATTTCTACCTTCATTGTCCCATTTTAACTCATATTTTGTTTTTATAGGTCTATTAAAATTTTTGATAATTTCTTGCGTTTCAAAAAATTCAGAATTACTGAAATTCTCATAAACTTCTTGAGCATACCAATCTACATCAGTTGCTAATTCTATTGTCCCGCCTTTTTTTAAAACATCAGCAAGAGTATTAATAAACGATGTAATAAAAATTCTTCTTTCTTTATGTCGTTTTTTCGGCCATGGACAGGGAAAATTCACTATTAATTTTGAAATTGAATTAGATGAAAATAATTCTCTTATTAAAAGACGTGCATCTCCCTGAATAACACGAGCATTTTTAATATTATTTTTATGAAAATTAATTTGTGCTTTGTACAAAGCTGTCAAAGAGGTTTCAAATCCAATAAAGTTAATATCCGGATTAGATTTTGCAAGTGCAGCCATATATTCTCCACTGCCAAATCCTATTTCAACATATATTTTTCTTTTATTTCCAAATATTTCGTTCCATTTTATAGGATATGTATCATATTGCTGGGGTTTCATAAAATATTTTAATACCCCAATTTTATCATGCATTAAAAATCCTCCTTTTTTTAAGTCTAAATTTAATATTATCATAATAAACAAAAGATATTATTATTTTTATGTAAAAATAATAATAGTTGATGTAGTAATTAAATTTTTACAATGATATAAAAATATGATATAATATAAAAAAGAAAAATAATATTAAATTAAGAAAGGGGTGAAAAAATGAAAATAAAAACAAAAATATCTATAATGGTAATTTTAGGTATTATTATTTTTTCGATTATTGGATTTTTTGTTATTAAAGAAACGAGAGGTTTAAAACTTCAATGGGAAGATTATGTAAATACAGTAACTAAAAGGCAGGATCTCCTTTCGGATATTAAAGAACAATTTGGATATGGTGGAGGTATACATTTATTCAAAAATTATGTTTTAAGAGGGGATGAAAAATATATAACAAGATTTTTTGATCGAGAAGAAAAAGTGATGAAAGATTTTGAAATGTATAAAAATATTCCAGATGTTACTCAGGAAGAGATAAAATATCTTAAAGTAATTGAAGAAACTTTTAAATTATATGGTGAAAATATAAAATTAGCTGCCGAATTGAAAAAACAGGGTCTAAGCATATCAGAAATAGATAAAAAAATAAAAATAGATGATGGCCCGGCTTTAAATGCGTTTGATGAACTGGAAAAAATCAATACACAATTGACAAAAATAAAAACAGAGAATTTTGATGGTTCTATATTATTCCTTGAAATGATAATAATTGGAATATCGATAATAATAATTTTAGCATTGATATTGCTGTATATTTTTATTTCAAAATTAATGAACCCATTGTATAGTGTCAGGAATAAATTGGGTGAATTATCAGAAAATGGTGGGGATTTAGTTTCTAAACTTGAGTATTCTAAGAATGATGAAATAGGTGAAATATCAAAATTCTTTAATATATTTATTGATTCATTCAGACAATCATTAAAGGATTTCTTTAATAGATTTAGAAATAATATATCACAATTTAACTCAATAAACCGTGAATTAAAGAATTTTGATGATAATTTTGAAAAAGCCCTTAATTCTTTAAAAAATAATATTGAGTCTTTAAATAATATAACAAGTTATGTTGAACAACAAAATGCAAGTACTTATGAAATATCAGATAATATTCAAAGTTTAGCCAATACAGCTGTGGAATTAAGTGGAATTGCTCATAATATCAATGAAGTTGCTAATAATGGTAAAGT
The DNA here is from genome assembly GCF_013363285.1 of Marinitoga sp. 1154. NCBI lineage: Bacteria > Thermotogati > Thermotogota > Thermotogae > Petrotogales > Petrotogaceae > Marinitoga > Marinitoga sp. 1154. The sequence continues at coordinate 8,376 of NZ_LBFB01000015.1, forward strand.
TGGTCTTGATAGGGTTAATGAAACTATGGGAAATATTACAGAAAACATGATACCAATTGTTAATAAAGTAAAGTCAGTAGCTGAAAAAGCTGAAATCATAAATGATGTAGTTGAAACTATAACTAATATTTCTGAACAGACAAATCTATTGGCGTTAAATGCTGCAATAGAAGCTGCAAGAGCAGGTGAAGCAGGAAAGGGTTTTGCTGTTGTCGCTGATGAAATTAGAAAGTTAGCAGAGGAAAGTAGAAAAGCTGCTGAAAGTATAAGAGAAAATCTTGGAGAGGTTATGACTGGTGTAAATGAAACATCAGAAATGGTTATGGATATGTCTGAAAATATAAAAGGTGTTTCTTCTGTAAACAAAGAAACAGCAGATCAATTATATGAACTTATAGATTCTGTTGAAAAAATTTCTAATTATTCAGATAATTTAGCTGCAAGTGCTCAGGAACAGGGTGCAGCAGTTGAGGAATTAACAGCATCGTCACAAAATATTACAGAACTTGTAAATGCTCTAAAAGAAGATATGAAAGAAGTAATCGAAGAGCAGATTTATATAAAAGATAGAAATACAGAGTTGTTAAATATAGTAGAAAAAGAATCATTTGAATTAATAAAAACAGTAGATATATTTTCATCGTTTAAATTATTTACAAAACAGGATTTAATAGAAGAATTAAAAAAGGCAAAAGAGTCACATACAGATTGGGTGAAAAGATTTGAGGAATCAACAAATGAAAATTTAAGATTATTATCAGAAAGTAGTTCTGATAAGTGTGGTTTTGGTATTTTGATAAGGGTTATATCTCAAAATCTTCCAGATGAATTAAAATCAATATGGAGAGATATTTTAAAATTGCACAAAGATTTGCATGAATATGCAAATAGTTTTGAGTATAAAAATAAAGAAAAGAATATCGCTCTGCTTGATGAAGTAAAGGAAACATCACAAAGTTTAAAAACACTTCTTGATAAAGCTATCAATATATTGAATAAATAACCGTGGATTATTTATAAAATTATCTCTTGACAAAGAATGTAACATGTGTTAAAATTACTGCAAATGAATTTGAGGTGATGTTGTATGTTAATGAAAAAATTATTTCAAGATTATAATTTAAATAGCTATTATTATTGGTATGGAAATGGCATCCACTGTGATGGCCTCCATACCTCTTTTGTTATACCTATTTGAGGAATGAAGGCTAAATAAAAAAGGTGGATGCTTTATAGCATCCACTTTTTTTTATATTTTTTTGTCTTATTTTCTAAAAAAATATTATTGTAATAAATATTATGGAGGTGGTATTATGAAAAAATTTTTTGTAGTATGGGTATTGTTATTATCTTTAGTTAGTTTTTCTATTACAGTTGGAATTACACAGATTATTGACCATCCAGCATTAAACCAGGTTCAAAAAGCTATTATAAAAACTATCAAAGAAGAAAATCCAAATGTGGAAATTATTATTCAAAATGCTCAAGGTTCTTTTCAAAATGCAGTATCTATTGCACAAGAATTTAATAATACTGCAGATATAATAGTTGCAATCACTACACCCAGTGCTCAAGCAGCAGCAAATGTTATTAAAGATAAGCCTTTAATTTTTTCTGCTGTTACAGATCCAATTAGTGCGGGTTTAATAAAAAATTTTGGTAAAAACAATGGAAATATAGTTGGTTTAAGTGATCTATTACCTGTACATATTCATTTATCAATTCTAAAAAAGTTGATTCCAAATGCAAAAAATATAGGAATAATTTTTAATCCTGGTGAAACTAACTCAAAAACACTTTTAAACCTTTCAAAAAAATTTGCAAAAGATTTAAAACTAAATATAGTAGAGATTCCTGGAACCACTTCTTCTGAAATGATAAATTCTTTGAATTCAAAAATAAATGATATAGATGCTGTTTATATATTTACAGATAATTTATTGGCTTCATCAATAGAAAGTATTGGAAAAATATTAAATGAGAATAAAATTCCATCTATTTCAGGAGATATAGAATTAGCAAAAGCTGCTAAAAGTATTGTGGGTTTTGGATTTGACTATTATTCTTTGGGGAAAGAAACTGGAAAAATGGTAAATTTGATTATAAAAGGTTCAAAACCATCTGATTTAGAATCAAAAACTATGGATATGAATGCTTTAATCTTGTTTATAAATTTAAAATCAGCAAATAATTTAAATATAGATATTCCTGATTCTTTATTAGAAAAAGCTGATGAAGTAGTGAGGTGAAACAATGATTCAGATATTAGAACAAGCTCTTATTTTATCAATACTCTCGTTAGGTGTATATATTACATTTAAAATTATAGATACCCCGGATTTGACTGTAGATGGTTCATATGTTTTAGGTGGTTCTGTCGCTGTTTCTTTAATGTATATCGGGATACCATGGGGATTATCTATATTTATTGGGTCATTTGCCGGAGGACTATCTGGAATATTAACAGGAATAATACATGCAAAAACAAAAATAAATCCTTTATTGGCGAGTATTCTTGTTATGACAATGTTATATTCAATAAATATTAGAATTATGGATGGTCCTAATTTGCCAATACCAAAAATTCAAAAAGAAAGTTCAGTTTCGTTATCAGGAACAAAATTAGATGAAATGTTTGAAATGAATAATACAACTATATCTTTAGGAAAAGAAAATAAATCTTTTACAAAAAATTTTTTAGAAACAAATACATTTATAAAATTACTGATATTTTCCATGTCTTCATATTTTTTGTTATTTTTATTTTTAAAAACAGAATTAGGACTTTCACTAAGGGCTTTTGGTTCTAATAAATATGGAATAATTTCATTTGGTATAAAACCAGAATTTTTAAGTATTTTAGGATTGTTTTTAGGTAATTTTTTTGCAGGATTAAGTGGTTCTTTATTTTCAATGTATGCCGGATTTTCAGATGTAAATATGGGACAAGGAATGCTTGTAACAGGACTTGCAACAGTTATTTTAGGAGAAATTATTTTAGGAAAGAAAGAATATTTTTATAAATTACCAGCTCCTTTTTTCGGAGCAATTATATACAGTATTATTATAACCATGGTTATTAAATATGGATATAAGATAGGTTTTAAATCAAGCGATTTAAAATTAACTACTGTACTTTTTATAATTGGTGTTATTCTTTCAAGAAGATTGGAGGTAACAAAATGGTTGAACTTAAAGAAATTACAGTTATCTACAACCACAATCAGGTAAATGAAAAAATTGCTTTAAAAAATTTAAATTTGAAAATTGAAAAGGGTGATTTTATCTCTATTATAGGTTCAAATGGAGCAGGAAAATCAACTTTGTTTAAGGTATTATCAGGTACGATAAAACCTTTTTCCGGAGAGTATTTTCTTGATGGAGAAAGTATGAACAAAATATCTTCGCATCTTCTGGCAAAAAGAATAAGTATTGTGTATCAGAACCCAGAAATGGGAGTTTTTCCAGATTTAACAATAAAAGAGAATTTAATTCTTGGATCTAAAAAAGGGTTTAGAGGTTTAAAATTTGGAAAAATGCCTTCTCTGGATTTATTAAAGGGTTTAAATATGAAATTAGAAAATAGATTGAATACAAAAGTTAGAGAATTATCTGGTGGTCAAAAACAGGCTTTAGCATTGATTTTAGCTGTATTATCAAATCCTAAAATCTTATTACTTGATGAACATACAGCAGCTTTAGATCCTGATTCAACAGAAATTATAATGAATCTAACAAAACAAATTAATGAAAAATTAGGAATTACAATTCTTATGATTACACATGATTTAAATATAGCTCAAAAATTTGGACAAAAAGTATTAAAAATGGAAGAAGGCAAGCTTGTTGAAAAAATTTTAAATGTTGCATAAATTAATAGACCGTCTAAAAAGTCTCAAATGAAACGAAGGCTCGAAGATTGCCCTTAACACACCTACGGTGGGTTATTGGATTAAAAAATTAGATTTTAATAAAAAAACTTTTGAGCTATCGCTCGCTTACAGCGGGTAATTGGAAAAAATAATTTTTATTATATAATTATAAATCCTTTTCCCTTAGATTTTTTATACCTAAAAAATCTAAGCGTAAATGAAAGCCGTCAAAATTACATGGATGTAATGCCGCGAAACAATACACGATGTATTGTTTGAGCGACGGCTGAGAATGAATAATTTTAAGGATAATCGCTGTCTGAGTGAATTTGACTTTTTAGACAGTCTTTAAATTAAAACAAATTGAGGTGGAATGCCTCAATTTGTTGTTTCCAATGAAAAATCAATATATTTTACTTCTGTTGTTAATTTTCCCATTGAAATTATGTCAATATTATCATCAACATATTCAAGATAATTATCTTCACTAATTCCACCAGAAACTTCTATAATTATTTGCGGATATCTTTCTTTTAATTCTCGGGCAAGAATTTTTGCATTTTTTGAATCAAAATTATCAAGCATAATAATGTCTACGCCAGATTTTACTGCAAGAAATGCATCATCTTTACTTTCAACTTCTATCTCTATTTTTTTTGTAAAAGATTTATATTTTTTCACAGCACTTATGGCATTTTCCACACCGCCATATAATTTTATATGGTTATCCTTTATCATTATACTTTCTGATAAACTCCATCGATGAGTGTCGCCACCACCATGTAACACAGCAATTTTTTCAAGGTTTCCCAGTCCTGGAAATACTTTTCTTGTAGCAGCAAGTTTTGTTTTTCCATTAATCTTACTAACTAATTTATTTGTTTTTGTTGCAATAGCACTCATTAAAGAAAGTATGTTTAACATTGTTCTTTCAACCGTTAAAATATTATAAGCATTCCCACTTATTTTACCTATAATTCCACTTTTAACAAAATTACCATCTTTAAAATAAAACTCTGTTTTTATTTTATATTCTTTTAATAACTTTTCTATTATTTCTATTCCAGATAATACAACATTTGAGTTTTTTAAAATTATTGTTCCTCTTGCTTCTTTTCTTTTTAATTCATATGAAGCAATGTCAAAAAATGGATTATCTTTTTCTATCCATTCTTTTAATAGATTTATTTCATATTCAAACATATAATCACTCCATTATTTTAAACATGTTTAGAATTGGAATTTTTGCCTTTTCTATAATTTCTTGTGGTAAGGTTATTTCATGTTCTTCATTCAATAAAGAAAGATATACATTTTTCAGGTTATTTTTCTTCATATTATTACATATTGCTAATTCTTTTAATGGATAGAATTTTTTATTTTTAAATGTTTTTTGCAACTTATGAATCATTCCAACTTCTGTTCCAATTATAAACTCATTGGATCCATCTGTTTCTGGAAATTTCATCATCTGACCTGTACTACCCACATATTCACATAAATCTCTCACTTCTTTAGGCGACTCTGGATGTATTATTATTTTTGCGTTTGGATACTTTTCTTTTACTATTTTTACATCTTCTGTTGAAAATCTATTATGTACATAACAATATCCAGTCCCACCAGGAATTGGAATAATTTTTTTCCCAGTTTTTTCTGCGACATATGAACCAAGATTTTTATCTGGACCAAATAATATTGTATCTGCATCTATTTTTTTTACCACATCAACGGCATTGGCTGATGTACATGTGTAATCAGCAAGTGCTTTACATTCTGCAGTGCTGTTTACATATAATACAACAGGAGCGTTTGAAAATCTTTTTTTGTATTCTTTTATTATTTCTGGTGTTAGAGAATTTGCCATTGGACATGTGGATCCTGTTGTTGGAACTATTATCTTTTTTTCTGGGTTTAATATTTTCAATGTTTCTGCCATGAAATCCACACCAAGAAATAGTATTTTATCGTTTTCTATTTCTGTTGCAAGTTTTGCAAGTTGTAATGAATCCCCTGTTATATCTGCTAAATCCTGTAATTCATCAATTTGATAATTATGGGCTAATATTGTATAATCCTTTTTCTTTTTTAACTCTTTTATTTTTTTTATTAAAAAATCTTTTTCAACAACTGTTTCTGTTATCATTTTTATCCTCCTATTTTGAATTTTGAGTGAATGTTTTTCAATAATCCAACTATAGATAATGGTGCCAGATAACTGGTTTTTGGATTTTTTGATGGATAATTTTCAAATTTAAATGTATAATTTCCAACCTTTGATTTTATTTCTATTGAATGTACATTTCTTTCAATAAAAGGATCTGCTATAATTTTAACTTTTACCTTTTCAAAATTTTTTATTGCCAATGCCAGCGTAACAGCAACATTTATATTTTTAGGAAATCTTTCAATAGCTTCTATTGAATTACCTTCAAAAATTATTTTTTCTTTTGTAGTAATATCAATTCCAAGCCTTTTTGGTGTTTTTCGGGTTATTAATGTGATTGTATTTATTTTATTGCTTATAGTTCTTATTAGATCAATTCCACCGATTGCTCCAGATACAACGTAAACATTAATATTTTTGTTATTTAATTTTTTCACAAAATTATATCTAAAAGTTTTATCTGCAAAAGCGCCTGTGCTTAAGACAATTAAATTTTTATTCATATCAAGGAGTTTTAGTCCATAATTCTTTAATGCTTCAACAGAAGCTACTTCTATGATATAATCAACATCAATAGTTTCTAAGTTTTTAATATCTAAATATTCGATTTCATTATGTATCTCTTTTAGTTTTTCAAATTGTTTGAAATTTTTATCATATACATAAACCTTTTCGAAATTCAATTCATCCAGAATAATTTTTGCAGAATTTCCCGCTCCTAAAAGAAATACTTTCAAAATATCGCCTCCATGTCTTTATTATACTTTATTATACAACAACTGTAAATTTTTGTCAATAGAAAAAAATTTCGTAATGAATAATAAACAAATATATAAATATGTTATAATATTTATATACTTACGATGTCCAAAAAGTAAAGTCGCTCAAACCTTGATTGTTAATCCTCAAAAATAGCTCATTCTCGCCGGTCGTATCAGACTCACATCCGTGTTCGGCTTCACTCAATTTTGCATCCGTGCAAAATTGACCGGCTACATTCGCTATTTTTTCGGACAATCTGCGAGTTTTCGCTTGCTTTACTAATTGGACACCCTATTTATATACTTATAAAAATTAAGGGGAGTGATAAAATTTATAATAAAAAATTACTAACCACATATGTATTATATATAATGCTATTTTTCACAATAATATTTCCAAAAACATTACTTGTTCTGGGTGGTGGAGGTGCAGCGGGAGCTTATGAAATTGGAGTTTTAAAATATATTATTGAAAATAACATTAAAATAGATGGAATATATGGAGTTTCAGCAGGTGCGTTGAATGGTGCAGGTTTTGTTATGGGAAAATTGGATAAAGTTGAAGAATTATGGAAAAATATAAGCGCAGAAGATGTTTTTGATCTCAATATAAATGATCATAGTAAAAAATTAAAGCCTTTTATTTTTGACCCTTCTCCTCTTTATACTTTTTTAAATACAATAATATCTGAAGAATTAATATTGAATTCAAGATATGATTATGGGATACTAACATTTAATATAACAGATTTTAAACCTGTTTTTGTCAGAAAGAATGAAATGAAAGGAAGAATGTTAGATTATATATTCGCTAGTGCAAGTTATCCGTTATTTGGAGCAATTGAAATAGAAGGAAAGAAATATACAGATGGTGGAGTATTTTCAAATGTATATCCGGCATTGTTGGCAGAGAAATATGGATATGATAAAATAATAGGCGTATTTCCAGTAATAGATAACCCAACAGATTGGTTATTAATTACATTTTTATTAACAAAGAAAAATGTAATCATAATAAGACCTTCAGATTCAGTTCCATTTCCTTTGAATTTTTCAGGTGAGTATTCCAAAAAATTAATAGATTTGGGTTATAAAGATTCCGAAAATAAATTAAAGAGATGGAAATAATTATTTCCATCTCTTTTTAATATCTTCCACTAATTTTTGTGCTGTAGGTGTAGTCGCAATTCCACCATTTCCCGTTTCTCTTAAATCTTCATGCATCATCTTTCCAACCCTATACATTGCATCTACAACTTCATCAAATGGTATGACACTTTCTATCCCAGCTAATGCCATTTCAGCTGTAGTAATTGCTACGTTAGCTGCTGATGCATTTCTTTTTACACACGGAATTTCAACAAACCCACCTACAGGATCACAAACAAGTCCCATTAATGATTTTAGTGCTAATGATGCAGCGTGGCCACATTTTTCAGCATCTTTTGAAAAATAATAGGTTAAAGCAGCAGATGCCATTGCCGCTGCTGTTCCAATTTCAGCCTGACACCCGCCAGCAGCACCGGAAATTGTAGATTTTTTAGCAATAATATTACCTATTGCACCACTAATTATAAATGATGAAACTATGTCTTCCATTTTGGCATTGTGAACTTTTTTTAAGGCAAATAATATTGCAGGAACAACTCCGCATGAACCTGCTGTTGGACATGCTACTATTCTTCCCATCGATGCATTGTTTTCTGCTGTTGATAATGCAGTTATAGTTGCTACATAATTAAATTCTCCCAATATTTTTGGATTGTGATTTATCAATTTAGATGCATTATTTCCTGTTAATCCCGTCAAACTTTCATGTTTTTTTCCATAATTTTTTTCTGCTTCTGTTATCATAACTTCAACTAATCTTTTCATGTTATTTTTTATTATAACAGGATCCATGCCTGTTTCAACCATTTCTTCAGTTAAAATTATTTCATCAAATGGAATATTAGTTTCTTTCCACATTTCCAGAATATGTTTAAATGTCACTATTATCACTTCCAACATAAAAATATTTAATGACACATTCTAAATTTTCCAGCTCATTAAAATTGGTTGGTTTCTCGTCAAGTTCTAATATGGTTAAAGCACGTCCTTCCAGAATATTCGTTCTTTTTAAATAAAGATTGGCAACATTAACTTGTATTAATTTTAAAATATTTTCTAACGCACCTTTCACATCTTTATTAACAATTATTAATGTATTATAATCTCCTGATAAATCGCAATCAACACCGTTTATTTTTGTTATTTTAATAGAACCTCCGCCAATTGAACTTCCCTGAACTTCATTCATTTTATCTCCTTTTTTCATTCTAATTAATAATGTATTTGGATGAACATCCCCTAAATCTGCTTCTATAAATTTATATTTTAAATTTTTTCTTTTGGCAAGGTCATATGCGTTTTTTATTTCATAGTCATACTCTCTTAATCCTAAAATGCCGGCAATTAATGCTCTATCTGTACCATGACCCAGATATGTTTTTGAAAAGGATCCATGTAAAAAAAACTCAACATTATCGGGTTTTTCACCAAACAATTTATAAGCAAATCGGGCTATTTTTAATGCTCCTAGTGTATGAGAACTCGATGGACCAACCATTACCGGACCAACAACATCCAACATAGACATAAAATCACCTCAAAAATTAATAGTTTCTATATTATTATACCATGTTAAGAATAAAAATGCTCAATTATCAATACATAAAAGAAATCTCCCTTTATCGGGAGATTTTGTTATCAAGCTTTAATAGATTTGGTAATAATATTAATGTAAATAAGGAAGCACTTAGCATGCCAACCCACATTATAATTGATAAGTATGTATGGAATGTGAATGGTGAAGCATTCAATACTGAAAGTCCAAAAGCCAGGCCAAGAGCGTTTGCCATAATAGGTTTCTGTACAACATCAAATGTTTTTTCAATAGGATTTTCTACCTTATTTTTATAGTATCTATATGTTCCTATCATATGTATAGCGTAATCCACACCGACACCTATTGTTATATTCGCCATTAAAGCACTTTGAATATTTAAAGGAATTTTCAATAATGCCATTGTTCCAAATTCAACGATCAAAGCACCCATTAATGGTAAAATTGCAAAAAAAGATGTTTTTAATTTTCTAATCATGAAAAATACGGAAATAAATACCAGAAATACACTTAAAAATATGCTTTTAACCTGACTGGTCAATACTGTTGTATTCATTTCATCAAAGACATATCCCATTCCAGTAACGTTTATATTTTTAAATATTTTTTTCTCTTTGAGCTTATTTATAGTATTTTTTACCATTTTTAAAGTATTTTCTGAATTATCTTTTGTTATTATAATACCTAAATAACTTTTCCCTTTTGTGAGGTCAAATAAAGGAATTGATGGGTTATTTTTTACAGCATTTTTTATTATTAAAATTTGTATGGGATTTGGGTATGTTTTAAATTTAAAGAATTCTTTTCCCATTATTTCAAGAAAATCCTGGGGGTAATTAAATTCATTTATTGTATTTGATAGACTTTTCTCTAAAGTTTTCATCTCTTTATAATAAATCTTATCAAGTGGTTCTTTTGTTGTTTCAAAATCTACCATTATAGGTATATTAAAATCAAAAATATTTTTCAACTTTTCATAGTCTTTTCTTACTTTGGTATAGTTTTTAAACATGGAGATTTGATCAAATTTGATATTTATAGTTGGAATGAGCAAAGCAAAAAATAATATAATGATTATAAATACAAAAATACCTTTTTTATTCCATAATTTTTTTGTAAAATCAACGTTAAACATATGTGGTCTTTTTCTTTTTAATTCCACATTACCTGAAATAATTAAAGGTAAAATATATAAGGTTGCAATTCCAGCAAAACCTATACCAAATGAAGACCATATCCCCATTTCTTTCATCATATTGGAATTAATAAATATCATTGATATAAAACCTATAATTGTTGTTATTGTTGTCATAATCATAGCAATTCCAGTGCTTCGTAATGTTTCTATTATTGATAGTCTTTTATTTAACCCATTTTCTCTATATTCTATAAAATGTGTTAAAAAATGCATACCATCAGCACTACCCATTATTATTGTAAATATTGGAACTAAAATTGTGGATATTCCCACTTCCTTTCCAGACCATCCCATTAATCCCATTGTCCATAGAGCACCCAAACCTGCTGGAATTATAGAAAAAAAAGCAACCTTTTTTGAACCCAATTGCATTGAGAATATAAATAACATAACAATAAATGCAAAGGGTGGCAGGAATATAACCATGTTAAATAAATAATCAAAGAGTTTTTTTGTAAAAAAAAGTGTACCTGCACTATAATATGTCACATCTTTTAATTTTTTTTCAATCTCATCCACAACTTTAAAATCTTCACTTTTTAATGGTATAGTCAATAATGTATAATATATATTATTTTTCACTTTTAAAAATTTTTCTTTAAATAATGTTATCTGATTTAATCTATTTAAAAAAGAAATATTTATATCATCAGCATTTTTAATGTTATAACCAGGTAATGACTGTGGAAATAAACTCGATATAAAATTAACACCATTTATTTTTTCAATATCTCTTTGAAGTTGCCAGATTTTTTTATATGTTTTTATATCTTCAAGTGGATTTTTTTCAATTTCTAGCATTACAATTAATTGATCGGATAGATCGTATTTTTTCTCTATTAGATCATAACTTTTTATATAATTTGAGTCTGTAGGTAAAAATGTTTTCATATCTACATTTATTTTTATGTGAAACAAGCCAATTAAGGCAATTAAATTGATAATCCCCAGCAAAAATAGTAGTTTTTTCTTATTTTTGAGCAAAAGATCAACATACTTTTCCATTATTCCATCTCCTCTTCAAATTTTTTCAAAACACCATATAAATATATATCTGCTATATAATCGGGATATATTTTATAAAAATCATCATCTATTTTAGTTTCTACAATTTGAGGAATTAAATCTTTTAATAAAAAATGTGAAAAAATCATACCACTTAAAGCTGGACCAATTATATCATATCGTATATTTTTATTCTCCTTTTTAAATTTATCCTGTAGTACTTTTTTGAAAATTATATTTTTAAGTTTTTTTGTTCGCAAATTCAAAAGTTCATTTTCACTTTCTGGAATATAAATCATTATAATTTTAAACAATTTTTCATTTTCCCTTAAAGCCTGAATTAAAGATTTTATTGCAAGACGTAATCTCTTTTCAAAATCTTTTTCTATTATATGTTCATTTTCAAGCAGTTCGTTCATTCGAGAAAAAAATACTTCTATAATTTCTTTTAAGATCCCTTTTTTTGATCCAAAATGATAATTAATCATGGATATACTTACATTTGCTTTTTTGGCAATTTCTCTAACTCCTGTGGCTTCAAATCCCTTTTTAGAAAATAAATCTACAGCACTTTTAAAAATTCTTTCTTTAATGCTTTCGATATAATCACCCCCAATCGAACGTTCGTTCGATTTTATTATACTCTTTTTTTTTATTTTTGTCAATTCCTATAGAGGAGGTTAAAGTATATTTTTAAAAAAATAAATTTTATTTATTAATAAGAAATAATTATATTTAAATAATCTCAAAGGATTTAGATAGCGTTTTTTATATTTGACAAAACGAATAAAAAGGTGTAGCATTATATTTTGCATACATATAATATATATGTATATATATATTATCATTCAAAAAGGGGGTATTAAAGTGCATAAAAAGTTATATATTTTATTGATGTTAGTAGTTTTATTAGCTGTATCTGTATTTCCAAATGCTAAAGCATTCAAAATTATGGATAAGAGTCAATTATTACCAGGACCAGCTGCAGATGGTAAGGTTGGAGATTATATTTTATCCAATGAAAAGGTTGAATTTTTAATCGGTAATCTTGGCAATTACCACGGATATATGAAGTCTGGAGGAAATCTTCTTGATGCTATTTATTTAGGTGGAGAAGATCAATTTGATGAAATGCATACATATTTTGGTTGGCCAAAACAAGCAATTTATGAAAATGTATTTGTTTTGAATAATGGTTCTGATGGAGGACCTGCAGTATTAAAATTAGTAGGTCATCATTCTGACATACCAGGAGTTAAAATTACCTCTACATATATGCTATTACCTGGTGTAAATTATTTAATAATGAAAACAACTCTTGAAAATCAAAGTGGAAAAGATATAGATAAAATGATTTTGGGAGACGCAACATTTTTTGGATATGCAAGACCATTTACATTTGGTCTCGGTTATAAAGTAAATAGAATAGATACAGATTTGTTAGGAGCACAAGGTGATGAAATTGCTTATGGTGTTACTACAACAGAAACTGGCGAAGAAGGAAAATTAAGAGATATACATATTTCCTATATTTTTGCAGATCCAGAAATTAAAACAGTTTCTATAAAAAATGGGGAAAAAGTAACATTTCAAAGAATATTCATGGTTGGTAAAGATTTGTCTTCATTATTAAAAACAGCATTTGATTTAAGAAGTGTTGAATATACTTTGGTTAAAGGAAAAGCTACTTTTGAGAATGGAAAACCAATAAAAGATACAAAAGTTAATATATATGATAAGAATGGAACATTATATATTGTTGCATATACTAATGAAAATGGAGAATATACATTTCCTGCTAAAAAAGGAAATTATACAGTTAAGATCGACTTACCAGGTATGAATACAATAAAATTACCTGAGATAATAGTTAAAGGTGAAGAAAGTGTGAATGCAGCGACTGTTGTTGGAAAATATGCAGAAGAAAATAAAGTATTATGGGGTCCATATCTTTCAGATGTATCTAAAGATAGTGTATATGTTAATTGGAAAACACTTGTTCCAGCAAAAGGAAAAGTGGTTGTTAATGGAAAAGTATATGAAGATAATAATGAAAGTGTATTACATCATTTAGAAATAAAAGGGTTAGAATCTGGAAAAGAATATACATATAAATTAATAGTTGAAGATGGTGCAGCAAAGGGGGTAACAACAAAAACTTATACATTTAAAACAGTTTCTGAAAAAGTAAAAGAATTTAAATTTGTAGTATATGCGGATACAAGAACATATAATAAAAGACATAGAATAGTTGCTGATAAAATAGCAGAGGAAAATCCAGATTTTGTTGTTCATGTTGGGGATCTTGTAATGGATGGAAGAATTATGAGTGATTGGGATGGATTTTTCTGGGCAATAAAGAATATGGCAGCCAATTCACCATTCTATCCCGTTTTAGGAAATCATGAATATAATTCAAAATATTATTTCAGCTCATTTGTTACACCACAAGGTGGCGGAGATTATAATGAACAATATTATTCGTTTAATTATGGAGATGCTCATTTTATAGTTTTAGATGCTGATGTATTATTAATGCAGAAAGATAAAGAAGGAATGGAAAGAGAAACTCAATGGTTAATCAATGATTTAGAAAAGAATAAAAATTCGAAATGGAAATTTGTATTTTTCCACGAACCTTTCTGGACGAATTGTACTGAGTATGGCGTAGAACCTGTAAGTCCAACTATTAATTATTGGAAACCTGTATTTGAAAAATATGGTGTTGATATTGTATTTAACAGTCATTTCCATATGTATGAAAGATTTACCAATAACAAAATTAATTATATAGTTACAGGTGGAGGTGGAGCTCCATTATATTCAAAGGTTAAATCTTATGATGAAAAATATCCATTTACAACAAAAGATATTACAGGACTTCATCACTATGTAGAAGTTATAGTTACAGAAAATCAGGTAAAAGTTCTTGTTAAAGGTGTTGCACAACAAACAGATAAGAAGAAAGAAGATGGATTTATTCCTGTTAATGTAATTCTTGATCATTTTGTACTAAATAAATATTAAAATAATAAAACTTTTAAATGAGAATATTTATATGTAAAAAAAACTTCCCGATGTTCTCGGGAAGTTTTTTATTACTTTTCAGTTTCGCCTAAATATTCTTTAACTCTTTTTGTCAATCTTGCTTTTTTTCTATTTGCGTTATTTCTATGTATAACACCTTTTTTAGCAGCTTTGTCTATAACAGAGAAAGCATTGCTTAACAATTCATTTAAAACTTCTTTTTCCTGCTTTTCTTCAATAGCTAATAATACCTTTTTGATAGAGTTTTTAACTCTTGTTTTATAACTTTTGTTTCTCAATCTTCTTTTAGCTGTTTGTCTTACTCTTTTTTTAGCAGATTTTACATTTGGCACGTTAAAATTCCTCCTTTATATTATTTTATTATTATAATCCAAATGCAGCTTTTAATTCATTAACCTTATCGGTCTTTTCCCATGGAAATTCTACATCATTTCTTCCAAAATGTCCATAAGCAGCGGTCTTTTTATACATTGGCTTTAATAAATCTAAATTTTTAATAATAGCACCAGGTCTAAAATCAAACATTTCAGTTACAACGTTGTATAATTTTTCTTCATCAACTTTAGCAGTTCCTTTGGTATCAATTAAGATAGAAACAGGTTTCGCTACACCAATAGCATAACCTAATTGAATCATAACTTCATCAGCTAATCCAGCAGCTACTATATTTTTTGCAACATATCGAGCCATATAATGAGCGGATCTATCAACTTTTGTTGGATCTTTACCAGAGAATGCTCCTCCTCCATGTGGTACCCAACCACCATATGTATCGACTATTATTTTTCTTCCTGTTAAACCGGTATCAGCATGAGGACCGCCTAATACAAATCTTCCAGTTGGATTAACCAGAATTCTTGTATTTTTTGTCAATAAATTTTCTGGAATAATAGGTTTTATTACATGTTCAATTAATGCTTCTCTTATTTCTTCTATAGTAACATCTGGTTCATGTTGTGTAGAAATTAATACAGTCTCAACTTCAATAGGTTTACCATTTTCATCATATTCTACAGTAACCTGTGTTTTTCCGTCAGGTCTTAAAAATTTCAATGTACCATTTTTTCTAACTTCTGATAATCTGTATGCCAGTTTATGAGCTAAAACTATAGGTAATGGCATTAATTCTGGAGTTTCATTTGTAGCATAACCAAACATAATTCCCTGATCTCCAGCACCTAATTTTTCATAGGGGTCTTCATCCTTCATTTCTCCAGTTTTAGCTTCTAATGCTTTATCTACACCCATAGCAATATCCGGTGATTGTTCATCAATTGAAACTAAAACAGCAGATGTTTCACCGTCAAAACCATATTTTGCTCGTGTATATCCAATTTCTAAAATTGTTTGTCTTACAATTTTGGGTATATCAACATATGCTTTTGTCGAAATTTCTCCAGCTACCATTGCAACACCAGTTGTTACTAATGTTTCAACAGCAACTCTTGAAAATGGATCTTTTTCTAATAAAGCATCTAATATTGCGTCTGAAATTTGGTCAGCAACTTTATCTGGGTGTCCTTCAGTAACACTTTCACTTGTGAAAAGTCTTTTTTTCAATTTTCTTCCTCCTTTTAATTTTTGATTATATTATAATTTAATCGATATCCAGATTACTATTATACCAAAAATATACATCAATAGACTTATATAAAATTAATTTTAAAATAAAATCTATTGTATTTTAAGTTACATTTCTTTTACTAATACTAATTTATAAACCTTTACACTTCCCCATATATCTTCAAGAATTAATTCAGCAGGATTTCTATCTTTTAATGTAAATGCAATTTCATTCCATCTATTTACTTTAATAGGAGTTATGAACGATGATGAGTATAACTTAAGCCAGTATGTAAAAATATTTGAACCATATCCAAAAACAGTATTGGCAGAATACATTTCATCTGCTCTTATAGCATCAAATTCAATTTCATAAACAAGCTCATCGTTTACGCGTAGGGAAATTTTTCTTGGAATAATTTTCGTATTATTTCCAATTTTTTCATCAGCTTTTACTTCTAATTTTGGAAGAGTAGCAAATGGAATTTCAGTAATTTGATCTTCAAGTAATTTAAATGTTCTATTATTTGACCTGATTTCAAGAGCTTCTAATTTTCTTGGTCTCATTTCAATATAATCAACAAATTCTAAAGCGTCTCTAACAATTTCAATTTCTTCATTTCCAGATTTTCTGAGTTCTCTAACTTCAAAATGCACATGTGGAACTTCTGCTTCTCCAGATTTTCCTGAATAAGCAATTTCTTCACCTTTTGATACTCTAATTTCATCCTCAGGAAATTTAACTTCTGCAAAAGTATTTCCAACCTCGCTGATTACAGAATTAGCAATTTCAGATAGTATACCTTTAAACGAATTTAAATGTGCATAAACAGTTATTAAATCATAATCTGGATGATATAGAAAAATAGTATTTCCATAAACTTTGTGGTTTAACCATATCTTATATACATAACCGTCAGCAGCTGCATTTACAGGATATCCAATTCTTGAAAATGATGAAAAATCAATACCAAGGTGAAAATGAGGTTTATCCCCAGTATCTCTATATTCTCCAAAAGATGAAGTAAGATATGAATCTTTTACTGGTGGTAAAAATCTTTGTGAAAAAGATAAAACGAGACTAAAAAGAATAATCAAAATAATAAATAATTTTTTCATAACATACCTCCTAAATATATACTCAACTATCCAGAAGAAAAATCTTCTGGATAAAATTGATTATTCTATTATTATAAATTAAGCTTATTGTCCACTATTATCTTGCTGGAATAACCTTACATATTTCATTGGCACAATCATTTTTATCGCATGTTTATATACAAGCGATTGCTGTCCTTTTTTTTCCAGTAATATGGTAAAATTATCAAAGGATTTTATAAAACCAGTTGTTTGAAATCCGCCTTCAAAGTAAATTTTACATTCAATTTTATTTGTTCTCAACAAATTTAAAAATCTTTCTTGTAAATTAAATTTTTCAGCCATTTTAACTCCCCCTTTAAGATGAATTTTAATTAATTATAAATTTAAAAAAATCAAATCTCTAATTTTCTTTATCGCATATTTTTCTTCTGATAAATTTATCCATACTACATTATCATATCCTCTAAAATATATAATCTGCCGTCTGGCATAACGTCTTGTATTTCTTTTTATAAGATGTATCATTTTATCATAATCATATTTCCCCTCAATATATTCTAATACTTCTTTATATCCAATAGTATTCAAAGAATTTAAGTTTTTGTTATATCCCATGTCAATTAGTTTTTTTACTTCATCAATTAATCCATTTTTTATCATTAATTCAACTCTTAAATTTATTCTTTCATGAAGCTCTTTTCTATCTCTATCCAGTATAATTATATTAAATTCATAGGGGGAATGTGCTTTGTGATTTTTTATTAATTCAGACATTCTTTTTCCAGATATAATATATATTTCTAAAGCTCTGATACTTCGTTTTAAATCATTTTGATGTATTCTTAAATAACTTTCAGGATCAACATCTTTTAATATTTCTCTTATGATTCCTGGTTGTTTTGCCTCTAATTTTCTTAAATAACTTCTCAATGTTAACGAAGACGGTGATTCAAAAAAACCTTTATATATAGAATCGAAATATAGCCCAGTTCCACCTGATATTATTGGAATTTTTCCTCTATTTAAAATATCTTTAATACTCTTTAAAGCGTCTAATCTATACATATATGCATTATAATATTGATTCGGTTCTATAAAATCAATTAAATGATGTTTTATTTTTTCCTGTTCATATTTTGTAGGTTTGGCTGTGCCGATATCCATATATTTATATATCTGTCTTGAATCACATGATACAACTTCAAAATCATCTCCAAATTCTGTGAGAATTCCAGTTTTTCCAACTGCGGTAGGACCTAATATTACAGGTATTTTCATTTTAGATAAATCACCCCGTAAAATACACCTGAATTTTTGCTCCCATCAATTTTATCAAATTTATATTTATTCCATATAGAATCCTTCACATGAGCTTTTATAATAACTTTACTTTTTGCAACTCTTTTCATTTCTTCGATGTCTGAAGGTTCTAATGTTTCATAAACAGCAAACTTTCTCAATGGATTTAGCGCAGAAGATTCAAATACAGGGTTTTCAAACATTGGATCACAATATATAATATCATAACTTTTATCCTTTTGATTCCTTATAAAGTGTTTATAATTATCATTTATTACTTCAATTTTATTTGAAGCTTCTTTTAACCATTTTATTTTATATGGATAATAATTTATACTTTCTTTAACAACAAAATATATAGGGAATGAACCTTCAAGACCTATTAATTTTCCATTGTCTAATTGAGAAGCAATTAATAAAGCTTCACTACCAAGACCAAAAGTTAAATCTAAAATAATTTCATTTCCTTTTAATTCTAAATTATTCAGTAAATAATCTTTTTTATCTGAAACAAAATTTTTCATTCTTATTTTTACAATAGAAGGGTGAAAGAAAAATTCAAAATCCCCTTTTTTAACCTTAACGGTTAGATTTTTTTCCACTACAAAGAATATATTATCGGTTTTTAAATGTCTTCTATTTTTATATATTAAACCATATTCTTTAGCGAGTTGTTTGGCTCGCTGTAGTTGTTCCTTCGATGGTTTGTGGGACGTAGTTATAATTAATTTTTCCATTTTCTATTGTCACACCCTTTTCTTCTAATAATTTTTTAATCATATCTCTTTCTTTTTCTATTTCATAAAGACGTTTTTGTAAATGTTCAAATTCATTGCGAGTTTTTTTATATTCATTAACTAATTCATTATAAATGAATAGCATACGAATCATTTGAATACTGAAATATATTATAACAAATATAATAGAAAATATTATTATAACTTTTATAAAATTAATATTCTTTCTTTTTTTCTTTTTTTTTCCAACAATGATTTTTTTTCTTTCCATGTTTATCCTTTCAATCCTGAGCGTGCTATTCCTGCCACAAAATATTTTTGCATGAAAATAAACAATATAATTATCGGTATTACAGAGAATGTTGAAGCAGCCATTAATAGATTATATAATGTACCAGATTCTGTTGTGAATGTTTGTAATCCTACAGCTAAGGTGCGCATTTCTGGAGATTTGGTAACGATTAATACCCATAAGAATGCATTCCAGCTTCCTACAAATTTTAATAAAGCACCTGTAATTAATGCAGGTTTACTTAAAGGAACCATAACAGTCCATAAGAATCGCCAGCTTGAACTTCCATCTATTTTAGCAGCATCCCATAAATCATTTGGAATTGTCAAAAACTGCTGTCTTAATAAAAATATAGCAAATACACTGACTATCCACGGTATTATTAATGCATAATAAGTATCAAGCCATCTAAATTTACTTATTGTTATAAAGTTTGGAACAAGCATAACTTCCCCTGGAACCATCATTGTTGCTAAAAATAATGTGAATAAAATATTTTTACCCCAGAATTCAAGTTTAGCAAATGCAAAAGCAGCCATTGCTGCAATAATAATTTCAAAAATAGTTGTAGATGTTGCCATGAATAAGGTATTTATATAATATTTTGAAAAAGGTGCAGCGTTCCATGCATCAACATAATTTTGAAAAACATTTGCAAAGATTTCTGTTGGTGTAAAATTAGCTTTCATTGTTGGTATATCATCAAGAAACCATACAGCATATAAATCTTTATAATATATTTCAATAGTAGAATAGTTTCTATAGTAAACTTTATCAATAAAAGAAGGCGCATTAGTTAAGTTAACTATGGAAATCGAATCCGAATAAACCTTATTGAATTTTTCAAGGATTTTATTATAGTCATTTCTGATGCTAGACAGTTTTAATAATTTTGATTTATCGATATTTTTTTCATTTATAAAGTCAAGATCAAAAGTATTTAAATAGTTATTGATATTATCAACATTTACATTATTTATTTTAGAAAGACTTCTGATTATCATCAATGCTCGCGATAAATCTTCTGAATTGATATTTAAAATAGATAATACTTGGTCATTAAAGTCGTGTTCTAAATTTAATACAAAGTTATCTTTAATTTTTAATATATCGATATTTTTATCTATTTCATTTTTTAATTCATCTGGTATATCTGATGATTCAAGTTTTTTAAGGAAATTAGCTTTCATTATTTCTTTAGTTGGAACCTTGAATTGTATTGTTAAGTCATTAGAAGTATATTTTTGAACATCATTAAATTTATTTTCAAAAAATGCTTTAAATTTCAAAGAATTTTTGTTATAGATTATTGAATTATAAATATTTTTTTCCAGTAATCTATTGACATTTCTTAAATACATATCAGTGAATGATACAAAATCGATAGAATTTAATTTTTCAATTATATGAGCGATTTCATCATTTGAAATTATTCCGGTACCTTTTGAATATTTTTCTATTAAAGCAGATACGTCGGATAAACTGTTTTTTAATTTTAAAAGATAATTTTTTAACTCATCTTTTTTTCTTAATTTTTCATTTTTTATTACTGAGTTATCAGTATCTTTAACTCTGAGATATGGGACTCTATTTAAAGAAATCTTTAAAAATTTATCAATGTAATTGATAGAATTTTTAATTTCTTTATCCATAGATTTTAATATTTGAGATTTTTTAAATAATCCATTTGAGGATGAATATAAGCCAAAATAAAAATTCTCAAAACTTTGTGGATTTTCTTCTAATAGATTTATTTTATTGGATAATTCTTTTATTAAAGGAAATTTAGCATTATATTCCTTTATTTCTTTAATTAAAGTATTGATGTTTTCATTATCAGCATAATTAATTTTTGTAAAAGTTAAGGTAACTAAACCTCTTTTTATTGGATCATCTTCAACGATAAAAACCTTTTTATACGGATTATATATATCCCCACTTTGAGAGGCTCTGAATTCAGCTAAACTAAGACTTCCCTGATTACCAAGTGTTGTTGAAGGTACATTTTTAATGTTTACTGAAATTTCAGATTTGAAATTTTTTGATGTCCATCTTGGTGGCCATTGTGCTATTTCGCTACCGGTTTTAAATGAAGTTACAACCATCCAGGCAAATGGCATTGCCATTACAATAGCTCCACCAATAACCAACAAATATACAATTAAAGTACCCATAGTATTAGCAAATTTATTCCAGGACATTATAAGACCCCCTTAAGAATCGTAATGGACACGTTTTTTCCCAGCTACAAATTGTATAAAGGTGAAAATCAGTATAATACCAAATAATACATATGCAGCTGCACTTGCCTGTCCCATTCTCTGTTCACCATAGAATTTTTCAAAAACATAATAAACAACTGTCAAACCACTATTGTTGTATGGACCCGGGAGTCCTGAATAAAGAACAAAAATTTCAGAGAACACTTTAAATGCACCAATCATAGAAACAATTAAAATAAAGAATGTTGTTGGAGAAAGTAAAGGCCATGTTATATAAGCAAATTTTTGCCATGTTGTTGCGCCGTCAACCTCTGCAGCTTCATAATAACTTTTATCTATATTTTGAAGTCCTGCAAGGAAAATTATAGAGTAATATCCTACCAGTTTCCATATAGAAATAATAGCTATTGTTGGAATTGTCCATTTTTCATCCTTTAACCATAAAACTTTATCTACGCCGAAAAATGACAGAATGTAATTTAACAAACCATTGTCATTAAATATCCATTGCCAGACCAATGAAACGGCAACAACACTAGTTACAAAAGGGATAAAGTATATAGTTCTAAAAACAACTTTTCCCCTGATTTCCTGATAAAACAATAAAGCTATTATTAAAGACAAAAATATTGTTATAGGCATTGATAATAACACGTAATAACTTGTATTCCATATAGCTTTCAAAAAGTCAGCTTCTTCTTTTGCCATACTTAAATAATTCACAATTTCTGGTATTTTTATAAATTTTATTCCGACAATATAAATAATTAAAA
Source organism: Marinitoga sp. 1154 (assembly GCF_013363285.1). Lineage (NCBI taxonomy): Bacteria > Thermotogati > Thermotogota > Thermotogae > Petrotogales > Petrotogaceae > Marinitoga > Marinitoga sp. 1154. The sequence goes on from NZ_LBFB01000015.1 coordinate 31,079, forward strand.
ATAATATTAATCTCAATAATAATTTATCAGGTGTTCCTTCTATTTTTTTCATTGCAGCAATTGCGACATATGAAAAAGCGAGCCATAGAAATATAATCCATTGAAATTGATAATTAATATAGTTCCAAAGAATAAACGTAAATAATCCTAAAATAGAATTAAAAATTATAAAACTTTTAATTTTTTTATCAGGAATTCTTCTCAAATCCAATAAAGTATTCAAAAAATATGCTGTAAAAAATACTATAAAAAAAGTACCTAAAAAAGCAACATTAAATGTTAAATCAACGGGATGTTTTAATTTAAAAAGTTGAGTATAATTGTCAAAACCTATAAACTGAGGGTTTGCCTGATTTTTAAAATCCCATTTGAAAAAACTCAAAACAAATGAATATATAATAGGCCAGAAAACAAAAATAGATAAAATAATCATAGATGGTAAAATATATAAATATGCAGTTAAACTTTCGCGTGTACGTCTCCATGCATGTGGAGAAAGAAAGTATCTGGATACTTTCATAAAAATTACCAATAATAGGGCAATAACAACACCTATAACAGGAATAAGAATCTCAGCTGGCATATACTTTCCTCCAATCAACCAAAAATTTTGTAACACCTATTTTACCATATTATATAATAAAAAGTCAATTTTTATTTATTTCAATTTTTCCGCTAATTTTATTAATTGACTTACTATTTCATCAAATGAAGGTCTTTCAAATGTTCCCTGTTTTAGAAATGCATTGATATTATCAATTTCCCTTTTTGCAATATCAATTTTTTTGTTAGTTCCCTCTTTATATGCGCCAACTTCTATTAAATCCTTTGCATCATTATATGTTGCCATAATGTCCCGAACCGTATAAGCAGCATCAAGGTGTTCAGCCGAAACAACAGATGACATTAATCTGCTTATACTTGATAAAACATCTATCGCTGGATAATGCGAAGATTCTGCCAATCTTCTAGATAAAATAATATGTCCATCTACAATACCTCTAACAGTATCAGAAATTGGTTCATTAAAATCATCGCCTTCAACCAGAACAGTATAAATTGCAGTTATACTACCTTTATCAGAATTACCGGCTCTTTCCAATATTTTAGGTAATTCCGCAAAAACACTTGGAGTATATCCTCGTGTTGCTGGGGGTTCGCCTATTGAAAGCCCTATTTCTCTTTGAGCCATAGCCCAACGTGTTAAAGAGTCTACCATTAGCATAACATTATATCCGAGATCTCTGAAAAACTCTGCAATAGTAGTTGCGCTGAGTAAAGCTTTGGTTCTCATCAAAGCTGGTTGATCAGAAGTTGAAACGACGACAATTGAACGTTTTAAACCTTCTTCGCCTAAATCTCTTTCAATAAATTCTCTAACTTCTCTTCCTCGTTCACCTATTAATGAGATTACATTAATATCAGCAGATGTATTTCTTGCAATCATACCCAATAATGTACTTTTTCCAACACCACTACCGGCAAAAATTCCGATTCTTTGACCCTGCCCAAGGGTTATTAAGCCATCTATAGCTTTAACTCCAACAGATAAAGGATTTTCTATTTTATTTCTTATTAAAGGATTTGGAGGCGGAGAATATATAGAACGATATTTTTCAATATGTAGGGGCTTTCCATCTATTGGTCTTCCTATTCCATCTAAAACTCTTCCTAATAGGTTTTGAGTAATTCCAATTGATACCTTTCTGTTTAATTTTTTTACCTTAGCTCCAACATAAAGGCCATGAACATCTTCAAAAGGCATCAATAAAACTCTATTTCCAACAAAACCTACAACTTCACATAGTGCAGTATTTCCGTCTTTTAATGTTATAGAACACAAATCGCCAAGAGACACATCTGGTCCCCTGGATTCTATAACAACGCCTGTAATCCTATCTACAATTCCTTCCAGCGAAAAAAAATCTAAAGCGGTAATTTTTTTGCTTATATTTTCATAAATATCATTATAATTTTTCATCATTTAATTCTTCCTCAATTATAGTATTAACCTGCTTAATAATATTATCTTTATTAATAATAATTTTTCCCATATCCGTATGTACAGAAAGAGAAAAATCCGGCAAAGTGATATCTTCTATTATTTCAATATTATCTAAAGAGTCAAATTTTTCTATCAATTGTGAGTAATTATTTATAATATTGGAACTAACATGTATTTTTATTTTATCAAAATTAATAAATTTTTCTATAATTTTATTTAATGAATTTTCTATCCATTTTGGAGAAGATAAAATTTCAATATCCAGAAATTTATTGATCAATAGTTTTAATATATTAAATAAAAGTATTCTTGCATTATATAGTTCTAAATTTATAGACTGTTCAAAAGAGGACAATAATTGATTGAGCTGTTGTGAATATTGCTCAATCAATAAATTAAGCTCATTTTCCGCCTGTTCTTTGCCTTCTCTTCTTGCTTTTTCAATTTCTTCAGCATAGGCTAAATGAGCTTCGTTAATAATATTTTCTGCCTCATGTTTTGCATTTTCTATTATTTCTGAGGCTTTTCTTTCAGCATCTTCAATAATTTTTTTTGCAATTTCTTCAGCGCTTTCTTTTTCTAACTCCTGTGTATTTTCTGGTGATTCAAAAATAATATATTGGCCTTTGATTATTTTTCTATTAAACAATTAATTCTTCTCCTCCTCCACCAGCAATAATAATTTCACCGGATTCTTCTAATTTTCTGATAATTGCAACAATTCTTTGCTGTGCTTCATCAACATCTTTTAGTCTGACAGGTCCCATAAATTCTAATTCTTCCACAATCATTTGACTTGCTCTTTGGGACATATTAGATAGAATTTTATCTTTTAATTCTTCTGATGCACCTTTTAGTGATAGCGTTAAATCACGAGTATCAACTTCTCTGAGTATTCTTTGAATAGTTCTGTCATCAAGTTTGAGGATATCTTCAAATACAAACATTTTCTTTCTAATTTCTTCTGATAATTTTGGATCTGATTCTGATAATCTATCAAAAATATTTTTTGATACGGTTCTATCAATATTATTCATAATTTCGGCAGTTGTTTCTATTCCACCAACTTGACTGAATGGTTGGGCAGCAAATGATGATAATCTATCTTTCATACGACTTTCCACCTCCTTAACAACATCTGGGGTGGCTCTATCCATAATAGAAATTCTTTTAATTACGTCAACCTGAAGATCCTCAGGCAAGCCAGCAATAACCTGCGCAGCAGCAGATGGTGGCAGATAACATAATACCAGTGCAACAGTTTGGGGATGTTCATTTTGTAAAACATTTGTAATTTGAGCAATATCGATTCTTTTTAAGAAATCAAAAGGTTTAACTTGTAAATTTGTAACGAGATTTTCAATAATTTTAATTGCCTGTTCAGGACCAAATGCTTCCTCAAGCAATTTTTTGGCATAATCAACGCCACCTTCTTTAATAAATTCTTTTACTTTCATCAATTCAAAAAATTCATTTAAAACTGCGCTTTTTTCTTCATCAGATATTTTTCCCAGATTGGCGACTTCCAGTGTCAGCATTTCCACCTCTTCTTCATTTAATTCTTGTAATAATTTTGAAGCTCTATCTGGTCCAACTAAAACCACAAGAATAGCTGCTTTTCTCAAACCTGTAGTAACGTTACCTTTTTCTGCAGCCATAAAATCACCTCTTTATTGATTAATCCAGTATTTTAATATTTCGACAACATCATCAAGACTTTGATCGACTGTTTTTTCAAGTTTTTCAAAAATTTTTTGATCTTCACTAATTTCTGTAGTTTTCGGTTCAATTTCCTCAATAATTCTACTTGCAGCTTCTTCGAGTTTTTTCTTTCTTTCAATAAGTGTTTTTCTTGCTTTTCTTTTCTTATTAACATTTATTATTCCGATAATCAACAATATTAAAACAAAAATAAAAATTACAGAAATAATGGTTATAGCAGTAATTGTTTTAGCCCTTTCAGACTGTTGAATAATCTTTTGATATTCAGATTCTAAATCTTTGTTAAATTTGGTGAATAATATATTAATATTAGCAGGAGTCGCACCAGTAGCAGTTGAAATAGCGCTTTTAATCTGAGCTTTAGTGGTTTCATTTTCTGGAATAGGTGACTTATCTAAATCTATGAAAACAGTAATGGATTTTTGAGCAATCTCGCCATTTTTATCTTCCGTAACCTTTTGGTATATTTCATTGAAATCGTAGTTTGTAATTGTTTTCGACGTTTTATAAGTATCGCCATTTTGATTGTCTGGTGTTTGTGTGGTATAAGGAGGAACATTTGAATCTACACCTGGAACATTTGATATACCTGAAAAATTCTTTCTTTCTTCAGATTCTTTTTGTTCACTAACAATAATTCCTGTATTTTTATTAACAGGTTGAACTTTTCTTGCTTCTTCTTCTATTTTTTGCCAGTTTAATTCAACTTCTGGAATAACAACAATGGCTCCCATACCGAAAACTCTTTGTAATTTATTTTCTATTTTTTCTGTATAATATTCTTCTATTTTTCTTTTTAAATCAAATTTCGTAGCTGCATCAGCAATATTACCTTCTGATATAACCTGAGCGCTTAAATTTCGAGAATTATTATCGACTACCTTTACATCTCTAGGATCAAGATTTTGTACAGCGCCTGCAACAAAATCCATTATAGCTTTAACCTGCGCAGAGTCTATTGTAGCACCAGGCTCAAGAAATAATAAAACAGAGGCAGTTGGTTTTGATTGTTCAGCAGGAGTATAATAAGTTCTTGCAGGCAGAACAATATGTACCCTTGCATACTGTATGCCCTTCATAGTTGAAATAGATTTAGATAATTCACCCTCAAGAGCAATCTGATAATTTACCTGTTTATCATAACTTGTTGCTCCAAAACTCTGTTTTTGAAGCAATTCATACCCCTGTATTTGATTTCCCAAAACACCATTTAAAGCTAATTTCATCCATAGTTCATATTTGTTGTATTTTTCAGGCACCTGAATAGAACCGCCTGGACCAACCTTATATGGAATATTTAACTCTTCTAATTTCGATATAATTTTTCCACCCTGTTGTTCGTCAACACCACTTATTAAGACCTGATAATTAGGTCTTAAGTTTAATATAATTAAAATTATTAACAAAAAGATAACAGTTGCAATTAAGATAGAATATATAATTTTTTGATTTGGAGAAAAATTTTCCCAATAATCTTTTATAGTTTGAAAAAAACCCATGAACTCACCTCTAAAGACTCATATAAATACCAATTCTATAATCAGAATTTAGAATTATTCCGAATTTTATGTCGTATACAGAAAAACCAGTAATAAAGATAAATTTATCATCTATATAAGATTTTATCCATATTCCATTTTTATACTCAATGTTCAGATAATAAGAATTCATAAATTTTAAGTTATTTAAAGATAATATATTTTGTGACCAGGGATAACCAAGGCGTAAATAGAGGTTTAAATTATTTCCATATGATGAACCTATTGAGAAATCGGATTTTGGAAAATACATCAAACCATAGGTAATATTTAATTTGTTAAATTTAGTGGAATAGTTTTCTTTGATAAAAGATAAATTTTGAGTGGAATAAACTTCAAAATTTTTATAAGCAAGTCCGGAATATGTATTTAGTTCAAAATAATTTAGCGATACTTTTCCATTAATCCCAATTAAAAATGGAGAGTAAATTTCGGTATTCTTATAAAATTTTTGAGCTTTTTTTACTTTTTTATAATAATTCAAACCTGAAGAATTTATTCCTCTTTTTAAAACAGATGTTGGTCCCTGATAATAGGCTGCTATTTGCTGTTTTTCAGATTGAAAAATTTTATATAAATAACTATGATAAGCAGCGGCGCCAGTTAGGTTATCAATTGGGTTAAATAAATTATGAATACCAAAATCCTGTGCAACTATAGGTTTTAACTGTAGAAGTCCAACGGCATGACTTGAAGAAATAGCATGTGTATAATAATTAGACTCAACATACATCTGGCCTCCTATTAACTTTCTATCCTGTGACCAGACGTAATTCAGTAATTCAGATGAACTCATATAAGAATATTTTCCTAAAAATGTGTATTCAAAATTCAAAAACATGGAGTCTGTATATAACTCCATGTGTAATCCTGGTTTATAAAAAATCTTATTATATATATCAATTTTTTCTGAAAATGAGAATATAGAAATAAAAAGAAATATTAGAAAAAAAAACCTTTTCACCTATAATTCACCCAATAAAGATAAAATTATTTCAGCTATTTTTTCACCAGTTTTATTTGCTATTTCTATAACTTCCTCAGCTGTGACTGGTTTTAATTCATCTGGTACAGCTTTATCAGTAACAGCGGATAGACCTAAAACTCTTATTCCTCCATGATTTGCAACAATAACTTCAGGAACTGTAGACATTCCTACTAAATCAGCACCAAAATTTCTCATCATTTTTAATTCAGCAGGTGTTTCAAATGTAGGACCGGTAATACCAAGATAAACACCGGTATATACAGGAATTCCTAATTTCTTTGCTACGGATATAGCTTTTTCTGTTAATTCTCTATCATAAGGTTCACTCATATCAGGAAATCTTGGTCCCCATTCTTCGCAATTTTGTCCAATTAATGGATTATCTCCCATAAAGTTAATCTGATCTGTTATTATACAGGGATTACCAACTTCAAAATTTGGATTCATACCACCAGCAGCATTTGTTACTATCAGGATTTTTATGCCTAATTCCTGCATAACTCTAATTGGAAATGTAACTTCCTTCATAGTATATCCTTCGTAATAGTGGAACCTTCCATTCATTAACATAACATTTTTTCCAGATATACTGCCAAACATCAATTCGCCTTTATGACCAGGTGCTGTTGAAACAGGAAAATTCGGAATATCGGTATATGATATACTTAATGAATTTTCTAATTTTTCGGAAATTCCGTGTAATCCTGATCCCAATACAATTGCAATTTCTGGTTGATTTGATATTTTTTCTTTTATATATTTAGCAGCTTCTTTTACATTCTTTACATATTCGTTAATATCATTCATAAAAACACCTCCAGAGATAATAATAACATTATATATTATATCACAAATATTATTCTACATAACCAATAAATGGTAAATTTCGATATTTTTCTTCGTAGTCAAGTCCGTAACCAATAACGAAATAATTATCTATTTCAAAACCGGGAAAGTCTACATTTATTCCGTGATCATGAGCATTTTTTATAAGGAGAGAGGTTAGTTTTATTGAAGCAGGATTTTGCTTTTTAAATTCATTGATTAAAAACCTAATTGTATTGCCAGTATCCACAATATCTTCAATAAGAAGTATATGCTTTCCTTCAAGTGGTTCGTTTGTCCAGCTATTTACGGTTATTTTACCTGTTGAAGATGTACCGCCATGATAGCTTGAAACCCTTACAAAATAATATACCATATCATGATTTATATGTTTAACTAAATCAGAAAAAAAATGAACAGAACCCTTTAATGCACATACAGCAACAATCTCTTCATCAATATTTTTATAATATTCTGTTATTTGCTTTCCTAATTCTTTTGCCTTTTCAAGTATTTGCTTTTCAGTCAATAATACCTTTAATTTTTTTGGATTAATCTCCATTTAAATCCGCTCCTTTCTTACTGAAACTTCACCAGCATAAATTTTCTCTATTTTTCCATCAAAATCTATTTCCAAATAATCACCATGTATTGAAACAATTTTACCACGTTTTTCAATACTTTGCGATATTACTTTTATAAAATCTCCATGTCTAATGTTAAGATTTTTTATCCATAACTTTGTGAAAATGGAAATTTTATCTTTTTTAAAATATTTTAGATAATATTTATAATATGCTGTCGAATTAATCTGTTTTAACAACTTTTTTAGATTTAACTCTTTGTTTTTTTCTTCAACATAGCTTGTAGCTATGTTTTTTAAATCATCTGGAATTATATTATTCACATTTAGTCCAATTCCAACAATAATAGCAGAAACGATGTTGCCAGTATAAATACCCTCGCCTAAAATACCACATATTTTTTTATTATTTACCAATAAATCATTTGGCCATTTTATAACTGTTTCAAGTCTATATTTAGATAAAACATATTTAATAGACATGGTGTATAACCTTACATAATGCCAGGGATTCATGGGTCGATTTTTTGGTTTAAATAATACAGAAAACCATAAACCTCCCCTTTGGGATATCCATTTTCTTTTCATTCTACCATAACCACCTGTTTGTTTAGAAGCCCAGACTATAGTTTCAGAAGGAAGTTTTTTCCAGTATTTTTTTAAGTATGCATTGGTTGAATCTATTGTATCAAAATATATAATATTATCCCCTATTATTTTTGATCACTGCCTTCAATGGGTTTAAAAACATTTTTTATTTCAGGAAAAATACCATTTTTTACTTCTTTTGAATAATTTTCAATAGCTTCTTTAAATAAATCAAAACCATTCAAATATTTTTTTAAAAATTTAGGTTCAAAGTCTTTATTCAGACCAAGAAAATCGTGCCATACTAACACCTGCCCATCACAAAATCTTCCAGCACCAATGCCAATTGTTGGAATAGAAATAGATTCTGTAATTTTTTTTGCAACAGGTTCTGTAACCATTTCTAAAACAAGAGAAAATGCGCCAGCATCATCAAGTGCAACAGCACTTTCTATAAGTAAATCTTCTTCTGTTTTTGTTTTACCTTTAGAAGAAATACCTATTTGTTTATATGATTGCGGGGTAAATCCAATATGACCCATTACAGGAATTCCGAATTCTACCATTTTTTTTATTAAAGGAGCAACATTATAACCTCCTTCAAGCTTAACTGCATCAGCTCCAGCTTTTAATATTAATCCGGCATTTTTTATTGCTTCACTTTCAGAAATTTGATAACTCAAAAACGGCATATCTCCAACAACAAATGTATTAGGAGCCCCTTTTTTTACAGCTTTTATAAAAATTAACATTTCATCCATACCTATTTTGATAGTATCCTCATTACCAAGCATAACATTAGAGGCAGAATCTCCAACTAAAATCACATCAATTCCAGCAGCTTCTGCAATTTTGGCGCTGATATAATCATAGGCTGTTATCATTGCGATTTTTTCTTTATTTTTCATTTTTAGTATTTTTTTTATACTCATATCATTCATCCTCCTTAATTTTATAGAGTAAATCTATAAAAAAATCATAAACTTCAACATTTCCAAAAATTTTATTAAATTCTTCACGTTCTTTGTTTATAGTATATGTATCATTTCTTGAAACAGGGCCAGTTAAAGCGTCTTTTAAACCTTTTTCTTTTATATTATTTAAAGATATAATGGAAAGGTCAATTAAATGGTTAATAGTATCAATTTCAATTTCATTATATAAAACCTTTGACATTTTAATTAATCCATAAGAAAAATTAGAAGCTATAACTGCAGCCAGATGATATAAAACTTTTTTATTTTGTGGTATTATAACATATTTTCCATCTAAAATATCAATTAAATTTTTTGCATATTCAATTCCTTTAGAATTTCCTTCTATACCCCATACTATATTCTTTAAAGCATCACATTTTAAGGGTGAAGAAAACGGGAAATTAGGATGCATAGAAAAATGAGGAATATCACCAAAAAAATTTGAATCTAAAATACCACTGCAATGTCCAACCGCTTCTATATTGCAATCTTTTATTTCAGCCCATACATTTTTAATTTTTTCATCCTGTGTTGTTATTATAACAATGCCAGAAATATTACTTTTATCATCATCTTTGGAAAATAATTTAATAGAAATATTTTTCTTTTTAAAACAGTTGAATAAAGTTTTTCCAACCCTACCTGGTCCAATAATATTTATCATAATAACCTCCTGAAAATTTTTTGTCATTTATATTATAACATAGGCTGTCTAAAAAGTCTCAAATGAAACGAAGGCTCGAAGATTGCCCTTAACGCACCTACGGTGGATTATAGGTTTAAAAATTTTGATTTTAATTAAAAAAACATTTGAGCTATCGCTCTCCTTTTCCCTTAGATTTTTTATCCTAAAAAATCTAAGCGTGAATGAAAGCCGTCAAAAAAACAGGACGTTTTTTTGAGTGAAGCTTTTTCATGGATGAAAAATCTGAGCGACGGCTGAGAATGAATAATTTTAAGGATAAGCAATCAAGCTGCCTGAGTGAATTTGACTTTTTGGACACCGTAATTATAACATTTAACGCCTCACTATTTTAGTGAGGCGTTGATAATTTTTTACATATAAAAAGTATAATTTGACTTTTTGGATGGTTATCATACTTTAAATCTCTTAATAAGATTTTTAAATTCATTATCAACTTTGTTTAGTGAATCCATATCAGAGCTTATTTCGTTTGAAATATTAACAAGGTTATCAATATTTTTTGTTATCCCATCAATATTATCAACAACATTTTCTATTGCCTGACTCACAGAAGCAATAGACTTTGAAATTTCCTCAGCAGAATAACTTTGATTGGATGACATATCTGTTATTTCTTCCATCATATTACTGATATCACCAATTTGTGTCAATATATCTTCTAATTTTTTACCAATTTCATATACTCGTGATTCAGCGTTTTTGGAAGTTTGAACAACATCGACAATTTTATTATCAATTTCTTTTACATAATCTGTAGTGGAATTTAATATTTCTGCTATTTTATCTGTTGTATTTTTGCTTTCGCTCGCTAAAGATCTGATTTCATCGGCAACAACGGCAAACCCCTTTCCAGCTTCTCCTGCCCTTGCAGCTTCTATCGCAGCGTTTAATGCAAGTAAATTTGTTTGTTCTGCTATTGATAATATATCATTTACAATTTCGCCGATATTTGTTGTAAATTTTGATAGATCTTTTACTTTTTCTGCTGTTTCAGTTACACCATTTGTTATTTTAGAAATAGAATCAACGATTTTTTTAATATCTTCTTTTCCTTCAGAAGCTGATTTATTAACGTTTACAGAGATATTCGCAGCATTTTGAATTAAATCAGATACATTTTTTGAAAGTTCAGCAACCTTTTTTGCTTCATTGCTTACTTCATTAACAGAAGTAAATGTATTGTTAGCATTATTATAAATTTTATCAGCTTTGTTGTTTAGTTCAGTAGAAGTTTTGCTTAATATACCGGATATATCAAATAATGAAGATATAATATTAGACAAATTTTTAGATGAGTCTATAATCTTTCTGACAACATTTCTCAGAGAATTTACAGTATCTTTTACAGACAAACTAATCTGTCCAATTTCTGATTTTTTATTAAAGCCAGATATTTTAAAACGCAAATCACCATTTTCGACCTTTTTTAATTCATTATTTAGGATTTTTATCTCACGAGAAAGCATATTTCCAAGAAATACTGAAATAAAGAATCCAGCAATAATAAATGCCAAACCAATATATATTAAAAATTGAAATGTGTTGTTTTTTTCTTTTATAATAGTGTTTTTTGATTTTTCTGTTTCACTGTTTAATTTGGCTTCAACATTTTTAATAGTTTTCTCATAATTGCTTACTATGGTTTTAATGTTTTCATCCAGTTTGTTTAAACTTGTTTCTTTCTGAGAAGTCATCTCATTATTTATATCATTTAGTTTTTCTGTCATTAAATTTCCAATAATAGAATCTATATTACTTTTAAAGTCAGTTATAGGAGCTTCTGTATAAAAAACAAATTCCAGGTTTTTCACCTTAATATTTTGTGCAGCTTCAACCTTGTTTTCTTTGCTATAAACACCAATTTTAAAGGATTTTTTTTCATTGGAATATGGATATATAACCTTTCCATTTTTTTCCAATAAATAGACTTTACTATTATTTGACAGAGGTTTTAAAGCAGTTTTTATAGTTTTTAATAAATTACCAGTTAATGTCAGTATTCCTTTAAATTCTCCTGCAATAAATATAGGAGTACTTATATTAAAATCAAAGGTTTTATAATCGAAATCAGAAATTACAAAAGACCCTTCTTTGGCTTTTTCAATATTTGAAAAGAATTTTTCATCAATATAATCTCCAGAATCAAATATTATATCCGAATTATTATCAACTTCCAATAAAATAGCTCCGCTATAATCTGTAAGTATGAACTTTTTAAATACAGTATTATTACTATTATTTGTAGTTATGAAAAAGGTACCTATATCATTTCCAATAGATTCAGCAGATCCTAAATCAAAATCATATAAATCGTAAAAGTTTTTTATTGATGGTAGCATATATAAACTTTCAACATAGTTATAAATCTGAGTTTTAATATCGCTTTCTATAATTTGTATTCTGGATTTTAGTTTTTTAGAAATCTCAGAAAGAGCCAATTTTTCTGCCTCGTTTTTTAATTCATTTATAATAGTGTTATTGAAATCATCAAGGTTTTCTTGAACAAAAGTCTGAGTGTTATTTACAATATTTTCAGTCTCTTTTTTTATTGTAGTATTCATAAATGTTTCTGTTTGAACTTTCATATCAGAAAAAGCTGTTGAAATTGTATTATTTACAGAATCAAAAGAATCCTCTATAACATTTATTATTTTTGTCATACCCTGATTATATATAGATAAAATAATAGTAACCATTATCAGAACAACAATCAGAATAGATAGAATAATCTTGCTTTTTAAAGTATTTATCATATTTATATCAACTCCTTAAAAAACTACGGCTACTTTGCAACATTATTTATAAACTCATCATAAATTAAATCATTTATATCAATTTTTTTCCTTGATACTTTGTATTCATACATAGTTTCATTAACTTCATTCCACACATTTCTATTAAATGTTCCTATTAATTTTTCTGATTTTAAACCAGATTTGACTAATTTTATAACTTCTGTAGCCTCATACAATAAATGATCTTTTGATAATTTTTGTGTATTATATTTATTTAAAATAATATCAACAATTTTTTCTTTGTTATTTATAGCATATAACCAGCCTTTATATGTAGCTTTAACAAATTTTTTTACAATATCTGGATGGCTGTTTAAGTAAGATTCTGAAACAAATAATGTATCTCCAAAAAAGTGAATATTATAATCGGAAGGTTTAATAACATTGACTTCAAACCCAGCTAATCTTGCTAAATTTGGCTCGTTTGTTATATATACAGGAATTACATCAAATTCCCCTTTATAAAATGAGTCCATATTAAATGTCCATCTTTTAAATGTAACATCTTTTTTTGAAAGTCCGGCTTTTTTCAACAATAATTGAGACTCTAAGTAAGAGAAACCAGCGCTACCTAAAATTTTCCCTTTAAAATCCTGAGGTGTTTTTATTCCTGAACTTTTTAAAGACATAAAACTTACAGGTTCTTCCTGGAATATAACCATAATAGCTTTGATTTTTTTTCCAGCAGCTTTTGTTTGGATAATATTAGCCCCTTCGAGACCAAAATCCACTTTACCAGTAAGCACATTTTTCAAAGGACTTACAGTTGGTCCTCCCTGTATTATTGAAACATCAAGACCTTCTTCAGAGTAAAATCCCATTTCTTTTGCTGCATAAAATCCTGCAAATTGAAACTGATGAAACCACTTTAATTGTAACGTTATGTTTTCTGAAAATCCTAAAACACCAATAATTAAGAATAAAGAAACCAAAAAAAATGTTAAAAAGTTCTTCATCTTATTCCCCCCTTTAAAAATATTTGTGTTTTTAAATTTTTGTACAATCTATTTTTAACTCTTTGAAAAATTTGCTTATAGTAATTATAACATATCATTATATATTATGCAATAAAATATTAGTTTATTTGGATTTGATGTGATTGAGAATTAAGATAAGTGAAATATGGTATAATTGTAATAATAAATAACAGGAAGGTGAAGAAATGAATAAGTTTTTAATAGTAATTGTACTTTTACTTACAACAATATCTTTTCCTATATTAAAGGTTGGAATAGCATTAACAGAGCCTTATGCCTACTTTGAAGAAACCACAGAGGGATATTTGCTAAAAGGTATAGATATTGATATAATAAAGATGCTTTCTAAAGATTTAAATGAAAAGGTCGATATATATATTTATTCTTTTCCAGATCTAATAGAAAATGCATTGAATGATATGGATATTATAATAGGGGGTATTCACATAACCGATGAAAGAAAAAAATATATCAACTTTTCCATACCCTATTTAACAACAGGTCTTGTTATTCTAAAATTAAAGGATAATAAAAATAATGAATTGAAAACTTTTGCTGTAAAAAATGATTCAACGGGATATAAAACTGTTTTGAGCTGGAAAAAATCTGGAAAAGATATTATTTATACCGTATATGAAACCAATGAAGAATGTTTGAATTCTATTTTAAACAAAAATGCAGAAGGGGCTTTTTTTGATTTGGTGAATGCAATATATTTGATGAAAAAATATCCTATTGAAATATATGGTGAGCCTTTAACAAAAAATGATGTAGGTATAGGTGTAAAGGATAAAGAGCTTTTAAATAAAATAAATATGTCAATCTTAAAGTATAGACAGAAGAATTTAATAGGGAGATAGATATGCAGGATAAAACTACTATCAGTAAATGGTTTAAAAAAAATTTAAAGATAATATTTTTTTTAACATTTTCAATAATGTATTTTATATGGATCATATCAATGATCCTTATTGTTCATATAGAGATAGATAAAAGAATGGAGATACAATATAATAAAATTATAAAAACCATAGATATGCAGAAACAAAGAATTCTTAACGAAATAAAATTTATTACTCAAACTTATGCATATTCAGTAGATATAGAAAACTTATTAGAAAGCATAGTAGAAAAAAGCTCTTATATATCAGCTGTTATTGATTATAAACCGTTTATGGATATAAAAAATTCAGCATATCCAAAAAATATAAATCCAGAAGAAAATATTAAAGAAGCAATAAAGAGAAAAGCAGAAAATCTAAAAAATGGAGAATATATATTTATTGATAATGAACATTACATATGTTATGTATTTCCATATTTTTATAAAATGGTAGAAAATTATAATATATTTCAGGGAGTGTTAATTTTTAAAATATCAAAAGAGTCGTTATTAAATGAGATAAAAAATCTTCTTGTAGAAGGAGAACAAATCTTAAAAAATAAACCAGAGAAAATATTTGGAATAAAGTATAAAAATTTTGAATTTTATAATAATAAATATTATTTCATAATAAATTTGAGAAATAGAATTTTTGTATTTTTTGAAATGCTACTTTTAGGCTTAATAATAATAGTTATAATGTATTATATTATAAAAAAATTTGAAATGAAATATTTGAATAAAAATATAATAAAGCCACTTGAAAAGTTTTCAAACTACATTAAAACATCAAAATATGAAATCTATAATGAAAATTTCGAAATTCAGGAGTATGAAAATCTTAAAAATGCATTCAATAAACAGATAAAAGAAATAAACAACAATATTTTAAAATTAGAATCAGCATATGAAGAGACAACAGCTATGAATGAAGAATTAACATCTATGAATGAGGAATTAAATGATTTAAATAACAATCTTGAAACGTATATAGAACGTTTTAACAATATTATGAAAATAATAAGTTCTTTAAGTTTAGAAGATATAGAAGAAAAAGATTTTTTCAATGAGATATTGAATATTTCTGTTAAGTTAATTCCTGGTATTGAATATGGCAGTATTTTGGTAAAAAATAAAGGATATTGGAGTTTTGTTGCAACACTTGGCCATGATTATAATATATTAAAAAAAGTAGCATTTCCAGAAGAAATCTTTATACATCCTGAAAAAATAATGATAAAGGAAAACTTAATGGAACGAGATGAATTATTAATGGAAAAAAAGTATTATGAAATATTAAAAAAGGGTTCTAAACCATATAAAAAGAGTATTTTATGTCCAATGAAAATAAAGGATATAATTATTGGTCAATTAACATTAGATACAAGTAAGGATATTGACTTTTCAGAAGAAACACTTAAATTGATAGAATCATTAAGTATAATCGCAACAACTTTTGTAAGACTGAAAAGAATATCAAAAGAAGAAGGTGTTTTTCATAAAAATATAATTCTTGTATTGATAAAAGCGCTTGAATATTATGACAAATATACCAAAGGTCATTCTGAGAGAGTTGCAAAATATTCTACAGAATTTGCAGAATTTTTGAATTTAAATAAAGAAGAAATAAGAAAGATATATTGGGCAAGTATAACACATGATATAGGTAAGTTTTTTATACCTCAAACTATATTAAACAAACCAGAAAGATTAAGTGATGAAGAATTTGAAATTATAAAAAAACATCCGGTTAAAAGTTCTGAGTTATTATCAAGTAATGCATATCTTGAAGAGTATTCAAAAATAGTAAGGCATCATCATGAAAGATGGGATGGAACAGGCTATCCAGATGGCTTAAAAGGTAAAGAAATACCATACATTTCAAGAATTATAACATTGGCAGATAGTTTTGATGCAATGATTACAATAAGGCCATATAAAAGAGCTTTAAGTATAAGAGATGCCATTGAAGAAATAAAAATAAATTCTGGAACACAATTTGATCCTATTTTAGCATCTAAATTTATCGAATTTTTGAGGAGGAAATATCTGTGAAGATAAAGGTAGAACCATTTGAAAGAATGAGAAGATTTGAATATATTGTTCCTTTAATATATATTTCTTTATTGATTATAGGTATTTTTATGGTGAGAACAGCGACTTATGGCGAATATATAGAAGATAATTATTATAAACAAATAATCTTTTCCATTTTAGGAATAATAGTTTTTTTCTTTACATATTTTTTGAAAGAAAGAATTTTGAAAAGTATAATACCTCATTTATATGGTATAACATTATTATTATTAATATATGTATTGTTTTTCGAACGGGCAAGATATGGTGCCAGGCGCTGGATAAGGATAGGTCCCGTTGGAATTCAACCTTCTCACTTATTTTTAATGTTTACGCTGGTTATTTTAGCGAAATATTTATCAGAAAAAAATAAAAAAGCATACTATATATTATCCTTTACAACATTAATAGGTCTTGCATTGATTTTTAAACAACCTGATTTAGGTATGACATTATTCACCTTTACATTATGGTTTTTATTGACATATGTTTCAGGACAACATGAAAAAACCTGGAAAACATCTTTATTTTTAATGTTGTTTTCAATGCCATTTGCGTTTTATTTTATGCAAGATTATCAAAGAGCGAGAATAATAGGTTTTTTGTTTCCAGAAAAAAATGCAGCAGGTGTCGCATATAATACATTACAATCAATTAAGGCAATAGGATCTGGTGGATTATTTGGAAAAGGATATTTAAATGGTTTTATGAACCTGTCAAACTTTGTTCCAGAAGACCACAATGATTTTATAACAGCTGTAATTGGTGAAGAATTGGGTTTTTTAGGAATTATTTTGATTATATTTTTATATGCTTTATTAATTTATAGATTATATATATACGCTCAAAAAACAGAAAGAAAATTCTGGAAATATATATATTTTGGGACAATAGTAATTATATATTTGCACGTGTATGAAAATATTGGTATGAATCTTGGAATAATGCCTGTTACAGGAGTACCTTTGCCATTAATTTCATATGGTGGAAGTCAAATAATAACATTTTCCTTTTTATTGGGATTGGCAACAAAAGGAATTGCAACAACAGAAATTTTTACGGAGGATAATTATCTGGACAATGAATAAAAAACTAAAGAATAAAGGATGATTTTAATGATTAAAATATATGTGATAGGAAAACCCAAAACAAAGTTTATAAAAATGGGAATAGAACAATATTTAAAGTGGAATAAAAAATATGATAGAATTGAATTGGTAGAGTTACCATTATCAAATGATTTAAATAAAATAACAGTTGAAGAATATAAAAATCAGGATAAAATAAAATTTGAAAAATATTTTTTACCCCAAGTTTTTAAAGTTGTTCTGGATGAAAAAGGAAAACAATTAAGTTCAATAGATTTTGCAAATAAGATTGAAAAATGGAGAATAGGAAGAAAAAATATATCATTTTTTATAGGAGGACCTTTAGGGCATCATGAATATATCAAAAAAAATGCGGATTTTTTGCTTTCAATTTCAAATATGACCTTTACACATGAAATGGCAGTTTTATTATTATTAGAGCAAATATATAGAGCATTTAAAATAAATAACAATGAAAAATATCATTATTAGGAGGGGAATATGCATAAAAGGATCTTTAAAAGATTAGAAAATTACAAAGCAGTTGAAGAATATTTTAAAGATGAAATAAAAGATGAAAAGGCTTTAGACGTAATGAAAAAAGTTTTATTTGATGAGGAAGATGAAGCTTATAGTCTCATAGAAAATGAAGATAGTATAAGATTTTTGAAATTCTATCGTTCTGGCAGTTGTGAATTATGTTACGAAGAATATATTGACAAAAGCAAAGAAAAATTTGAAATGTGGAAAAAAAATCCTCCAAATTTTAGAGATCAAACACTGCAGTTAGAAATTATAATAGAAGTAAAAGAGAAATAAAAGAATATTTAATAATAAATCGGGCGAAATTGCCCGATTTATTTTATTTCCTCAATATACTTCGCTTCTTTACCAACAAAAACGATTATATACTTTTTCATCGTTTCATTTTTTGTGTTTAATTCATATGATTTCTTGTATTTTTCTATTTGTTCTTTTGCCTGTTTTATTTTCATTTTTAATTTTTCTTCTGTGTATCCTTTTTGTTTTATGTATTTTACTTCTATTATCGCTTCATATGGCACTTCTTCGTATCTTTTGAACATTGCTATGTCTATATACCCATTTTCTACTGGATATTCCATTTTTACCATTGCATATGGCGTTAGTATTAGATAACTATACATTATTGCTTTTATGTATTTTTCATCTAATCCCATGAATATTCTGTTGTCCATTTTGTTCAGTAGGCTTTCTATTTCTTTTGCAAAGCTTTTTATTTCTCCATCTGATAGTATCTTTCTTACCGCTATTTCTATTGGCTCTGGGTCTATATATTCTGTTAGTTTTTCTTCTATGTATTCTGTGAAATATTCTGAGAATATTTTTTTCATTGAATAATTTGGTATTTTTAGATATGTTATTATGCCTTTTTTTTCAAAAGTCATGAATCCCAGATAGAATAATAATGATTTTATGTCTTTTATTTCTATCCTTTTTCCTGGATTAAACATTGTTGTTAGTTCTGTTAGCTCTGTTTTTCCTGTTAGTAATATTTCGTTTAATAATTTCCCGATTATTTTTTTTAAATATTTTTTTTGTTTTTCTTCATTTGTTAATTCTTTATTGCTTTCTTCATCCGTTTTTATATATATTAATTCACCAAGACTGAATAGATTCCGAATTTTCTTATAATAACTCATTATGTTGTCATCTATTATTTTTTTTGGTGGTCTTTTTTCTGAAAAATATTCTGTTATAAAATAAAATACCATGTCTGGGTTATATACTTTTGCTTTTACTTCTTTATTAAATCTATATCCATTATAATTTTCTTGCATTTCTTTTAATAATTTTTCTGAATATATGTCATAATATTCCAATAATTCTTTTACTTCTTCTTCTTTGAATCCAAGCATTTCATTGAATTCTGGTGCTAATGTTATATTCATTGTTATGTTAAATCCACTGGTTAATGAGTCCAGCATTATTGGACTTACACCTGTCATGAATAGTCTTTCTATTATTGTTTTTGTTCCTTTTTTTATTTCTTCGTAGAATTTTCTTACAAATCCATGTTTTGTTACGCTGTCTTTGAATAAATCAAGGTTAAAACTCAATAATTCATTTGCAAAGTGATCATATTCGTCTATTAATAAGTATATTGGTTTATTTAATTTTTCTTTAGCGTCTGTTAAAAATGCCCTTATTATATCTGCAGGTTCTGTGTATTCTTTTTCTATTTTTAGTTTTATTTCATATCTGGTGTTGAAGTCATCCAGTGAAGATATTACATTATTTTTAAAACTACTTATTAATTTTTCTTTATTTTCTGTTTGTATTCCAGAAAAATTCATTTTTAAAATATAATAACTGTTTTTTAACGATGTTGGATTTTTTCCTATGTATAAGTTTTTAAATAATTCTTCAAATTTCTCTGCATAATTGATATCATAATACTTTGCAAGTGTATCTAAGAACAATGTTTTTCCAAATTTTCTTGGCCTTAAAAACACTATATTTTTTTCATTTAATGATTCTAATTTTTCTATATATTCTGTTCTGTCTATGTAATAATAATTCTGCATTATTACTCTTTCAAAATTTTGTTCTCCATATGGTATTTTTTTTCTCATGGCTCACCTCCGGTGTTACACGCCTACGGCGGGTTTTTGGATTAAAAATTGGATTTTAATTAAAAAAACTTTTGTGAGCTGTCGCTCACCTCCGGTGTTACACGCCTACGGCGGGTTTTTGGATTAAAAATTGGATTTTAATTAAAAAAACTTTTGTGAGCTGTCGCTCACCTCCGGTGTTACACGCTTACAGCGGGTTATAGGATAATAATTTATTATTTTAAAATAAAAACTTTTTAATATTTTCAAAGAAAATATACACGCTATTGCGGGCAGCGGTTTATATTTTTTTGATTTTTAAAAGATAAAAAAACTATTAAATAATTACAGTGTAATTATTTAATCTCCTGTAGGGATTAGGATAAAATCATTTTATTTTAAAAAATAAATTCTTAAAATATTTGCAAAGCAATTATTCACGCTACGGCGGATTATAGGATTAAAAATTGGATTTTAATTAAAAAAACTTTTGATCTGTCGCTCTTCTCCGGTAGGTTAAAAGTCGCTGAGCCCTAAATTTGTTAATCCTTCTGCTTTTACATCTATTCCTGATGATGCTATTATTGCAAATATTAATGAATGATAATATTTTTTTCTAAAAAGCCATACATAAAATTATTTTACATTTGATGGACTTTTAAAATTCGTTTTTATAAACCAAATGTGTAATTTTATTCCATTTTCTTCTTCTAATATATATTCAAAATCTTTTATTGTATTTGAATATATTATTAACCATCCCTCTTTTAACCCTTTTCTTTTTATATATTCTT
>NZ_LBFB01000016.1:0-51426 GCF_013363285.1 Marinitoga sp. 1154
TTCATATTCGTCTATGAGTATTACTGTTTTTTCTTTGTATTTTTTACTTAATTCTGTTATTAAATGTCCAAATTTTGTTGGTAAATTATTTTTTATTGGTGAAATATCATATTCTCTATATAATTCTTCAATTCTTTCATTAAGTGAATCTATAAATTCATCATATGTTGTTAATGTATTATCTGACATATCGAGTTTTATTACAGGATATTCTTTAAATTCCCATTTGTCATATATATATGTATCTTTAAATAATTCTTTTTCTCCTTTGAATAGATAATATAATGTTGATACTGTTAAACTTTTTCCAAATCTCCTTGGTCTTGAGAGAAAGGTTGGTACTCCAGAATTTGCTAATTCTAATATATACTTTGTTTTATCTATATATATATAATTTTCTATTATTAGTTTTTTATAATCCTGTACTCCTATTGGTAATTTTTTCATTTTCATCATCTCCACTTTCATTTTTATTTTTCATTCATATTATAACATATTCCTTCCAAATATTTACAGAATTTAATCGAAAATCATTTGTATTTCTATCTCTTTCAGAGAGTAGTTTCTTTCAGAGCTTGATGGAAAAATTATTTTTTCCAACACTTTGATCGAAAGTTTCTATCTCTTTCAGAGAGTAGTTTCTTTCAGAGTTATGCAAAAACGGAGAAGTTCCGAATTTAATTGGACATGCGTTTCTATCTCTTTCAGAGAGTAGTTTCTTTCAGAGTGAGTATCCAGTTTTAATGAACATCTGCCAAGATGCAATAGGTTTCTATCTCTTTCAGAGAGTAGTTTCTTTCAGAGTTTGAAATATAAAAATAAAGGAGGAGATAAAATGAAGTTTGTTTCTATCTCTTTCAGAGAGTAGTTTCTTTCAGAGTAGAATTTGAAATAAATGAATCCCCTGATAATTCAAGGGGAGTTTCTATCTCTTTCAGAGAGTAGTTTCTTTCAGAGATTTATAATGATTTAAAAGAGATTAACATAATTCAAATGAGTTTCTATCTCTTTCAGAGAGTAGTTTCTTTCAGAGAACCAAGATTCTCTCACTCTGGCCTCTATTAGGGCAGAAATGTTTCTATCTCTTTCAGAGAGTAGTTTCTTTCAGAGTGCATATTATATGAAGAAAAACAAAATAGAATCAAATGAAGGTTTCTATCTCTTTCAGAGAGTAGTTTCTTTCAGAGATATTAGAGTCTGTTATTAATAGTGATCTTACACATGATGAGTTTCTATCTCTTTCAGAGAGTAGTTTCTTTCAGAGAAAAATTATGATGAAATGCTTTTCAGTAGCAATTTTATCTGTTTCTATCTCTTTCAGAGAGTAGTTTCTTTCAGAGGGCTTAGTAATTACTGACCATACAATATATTCAATATTGTAGTTTCTATCTCTTTCAGAGAGTAGTTTCTTTCAGAGAAAGAGATGAAAACAAATAGGAGGCGATTTTAATGTATGAGTTTCTATCTCTTTCAGAGAGTAGTTTCTTTCAGAGGATTGTTACAAGAATACTAACAAAATAGTAGCAATAAACTCAGTTTCTATCTCTTTCAGAGAGTAGTTTCTTTCAGAGTATTTAGAAGACTAAAAGCAGGAGAATATTTAGGCAAAACGGTTTCTATCTCTTTCAGAGAGTAGTTTCTTTCAGAGATACTTTCGGGAGTGAATAGAAATGTCAGATTTAAAGGGAGTTTCTATCTCTTTCAGAGAGTAGTTTCTTTCAGAGACAACAGATTTCTTGTTAGAAGCAGCAGTAGAAATGGGATTGTTTCTATCTCTTTCAGAGAGTAGTTTCTTTCAGAGACTTGGTCTCTAAAATAGTTATTATTAGCCGTTTTTAGAAGGCGTTTTTCCGGACCTGTTTTTTATTTTCAATTTTTTCTTTGTTTTTTGTAAAAAATCTTCTAAAAACCGCTTATAATCAACCTCCGGACCTGTTTTTTAACTTCCCTTTATTCATGCGGTTTTGCGCGATTTTGCAATTTTTAACATAGGTCCGGAATGTTTTTCAATATAATTATACTCTTCTCTTTTTCTCTTGTCAAGCCTGTTTTAAACGTTATAATCTTTCGTTAATATTTTCCGCGCGATTTTTAATATCAAAATCTTTATTTAAGATATTTTTAGAAGTTGTAATATTATTAAATTATTTTTTCTTAAATCTTGCTTTTTTGTTAACAAGTCTTCTTGTTCGTTAAAAAACTTTCAAATAAAGAGTTTCATATATTTTTACAATTTAGAACCATAAATAATATAATTACTTTATTTTAATAATGGTAAAGTCACCGGTCTAGTTCCAACTCGTCCTAAGTTATTATGAAAATCAACTCTTAAAAATGGCCAAACAATTTTATTTAATTGTTTTTCTATAAAAAATGTATAAATTTTTTTATTTTTTATATTAAGCGCAATAATATATTCTGTTTCTTGCTTATATATTATCTTATTTTTCTCTCTTAATTTTATAGTATATTCAATGTAAGTTTTTTTTCTTCTAAATTTATATTTCCTGTTTTGATTTTCAATTCAATTTTTATTGTAGAAGAACCATTATTTTTTTCTCATGTATTTCTATTTTTTCTTTTGATAAAAATATATCTTTTAAATTAATATTTTTTATTAATTTAAAAGTAATTTTATTGCTTCATCAAACGTTACTTCAAGATTATTTTTTACTTTCTAAATTTGTTCTTGAATGGAATATACAATTTCCATTCTAAATCTGTTAGGGCTACTTTATTTACTACCTGAAGTGGATAGGGCAATCTATAATTAACATATGGCGTCGGATGGACTACTCTTGTTAATGAATATACTTGTTCTATTATTTTTTCATTATTATAATCTGTATTGTTTTCTATTATTTTTATTTCCACGCCTTTTTGATTGAAATATGTTTTTGGGTAATAAATAAAATTATTATCGGAAAGTTTTATTATCCACTCTTTTAATTCTTCATATGAATTGATATTTACACTTTTATTAACTTCTATCAATGAATATTTTATGTTTTCAATATTTAAAATATTTTTTATTATTTCTATATCTTCCAAATATCTCCCATCTCTCAATACAATAATATTTTCAGGATAATTTTTATTTCTTTCATGGTATTCATTCAATATTTGGATATATTCTTTTTCAACTATATCAAGATTCATTTTTTCATTTAATTCTAAATTTTTATATTTATTTAAATATATAATATCCCCAAAATTATTAACTGCTGATATTGCTAAATTGCTTTTTTTTAAATAATTATCATGACTTAAATCTATACCAATATAAAGTGTTTTATTTTCATCTTTTAAGTTTCTTATAATATATGGCTGACATTCCTGTATAAAGTTTCCCATTTTGTATACATAGCTTTTTATTATATAAGGCTGTATTTTTTCTAATTTTTCTTTTAAAATAGGTTGTAAAATTAAATTTTCAGGAAACTTTTGTATAAGAGAATCAATATTTCCTAAAAATTTATCAAGTATTACTATAGCCATTATATTTCCTTCTAAATTTTCAAAAAAATCTTTGTTGCTTATTTCAAATGTTTCAGGATCATACATAAAAGCAGAACTTTTTGTTTTTGGTTCTCTTAAAAATATTACTTTTGAAAAACCCATTTCATATATTGTTTGATAAAAGATTGAATTTTTATTTTGAAATAATATTTTTAAAGAATGTTGGATTTCATATATTTGTTTTTTAGAACTAAAAAAGAATGCTATTTTGATTTTCTGATCGTTTTTATAAAATGAGTATTTAAAAACATCTTTTATATTTCTTGATTTACCTTTTTTAAACTCATACTCGATATTTACATATATTTTTTTGTCCATGGTTAAGTTGTAATTATTGATATTTATGATGTCTTCTAAAAAATATAATTTCTGTTTAATTTTTTTATATCCTGAAAGTAATTTTTCTTTATATATATTATGTATTTCTTTCGAAAAACCAAACTTTTCTGCTTCTTTTGATGTGAAATTAAAATAGTAATTTTCCGGGAAAGAAACTTCTCTTACGCCATTGTCCCCAAGATCTATTTTTAATATTCCATTTAATCCTGATATGTAAGGGAAACTTTTTCCAGATTTTATATTAAATAGGTAGGCACTTCTAATTGGAGACTCTAACGCTGTTTTATCAGAAAGAAATGTGAATTTTGGAAGTATTGATATATAATATTTTTCATCAATTTTATGGAGTTTAATTTTATAGGTCAAATGTGCATTTACATTAGTATTGCTATCTAACGGAAATTTGTCATTTATTGAAATATAATTATTTCCTCTTTTATAATAAAAATTGTTGTCTATAAATTTCTTTTTTAAGTATTTGTATATTGTCTTTATAAAAAGATTTGGATCTTTTTTTTCTTCTATTATTTCGTTTTTTTCTATCCTATATTTTTCTGCTTGTTGTGGAGTAATTTTAAAATCTATATCAGGAATCTCCAACCATACTAAATCGTTTGAATCATTAAATCTAATATTGTTTACTCTACTCAAATTCCTGGCAAATTCTTTTGGATCATTATCTTTGTTAAAATAATATAGTCTTTTTACTCTGTATGGTGTTTTAATTTCATAAAGATTTAGATACATTTTTATCCCCCCATTTTTTATATTATCAAAAAGTCTTTATCGTAAAATTTGCCTTTATCAATGCCAATAGTAACTATATATTTTCTGCTTTCTTTTGAAATAGGGTATATTCTTATAGTATCTTCCTTTTTGTTTATCTGCTTTTTTAATCCTTTTATTAACGATTTTAATTGGTCTTGATTTAATTCTGTTTCAAAAACACTATATTGAACTCTTATTCCATAACTTTCAAGATATTTTACTACTTTTCTTCTCCTTTTATCATTTGTAATATCATAACTAACAACATAAAACATTATATCCCCACCCTGTAAAAAGGTATATATTCTTTTTCATCTCCAAGAACTACTCTTGCATAATGCCTTGCTTGCTTTTGAAATATTGTTCTTATATAATTTACTTCATCGTCTAAATGATATTTCATTTTTTGTGAAAGCACAGTTTCATATTTTGAGATAAATTTTTTTAATCCATTATCTGTAAAATGAATTATTTCTTTTTCCTTTTTCTTGAAATCTTTTATTGTTATTTCATTTCTATTTACTAAATTTAAAATAAAACTGTCTATTATTATATTTCTAAATTCTTCAACTAAATCAAATAATAATGATTTTTTTGAAATATCTATTGTATGAAGATTTCCGAAATATGGATCCAATCCCACTATATTTATCGCTGCCATTACTTCGTTATATAGAAAATAATAACCAAATGATAACATTGCGCTAATTGGGTCTCGAGGAGGATGAAGTGTCCTTTTTTCAAATTTAAAATCTTTATTTTTTATTAACTTTTTATATCCCTGAAAATAATATTTTGTTCCAATTCCTTCAAAACCTCTCACTTCATCAATGTTTTTTCCTTTTTCTACTTTCTCAATTGTTTTTCTTATTGCAGCTAATTCTTTACTCAATCTACCTTTTGGAAGGTATTTACTTCTACTTAATAAAAAATCATATGAATTTTTTAATTTACCAATTACAATAGATTTTGATATTTTTAATTTAAATTCTTCATCTTGAGAACGTTTGTATTGTTCTAATCTTAACAATACATTTCTATATTCATCTGTATATAATTTTCCTCGATATTTTCCAGTTTGTGTCATAAAAATTACTTCTATTTTTTTATCTAAAAAATAGTTTATTATAGGTGTTGTCAAAGAAATATTTCCCATTAAATTTACTTTTTCTATTTTATTTAATGGTATTTCTGATATAATATTTTTGTTTTTTGATATTATTAATCGCCCCTGTTTTTTTGAAAGTACTGCGCCCTGTTCCGTTATATAAATTACCATTTTATCACCTATAATATAATTTCAATATCATCACCATTTCGTTTTATTGTTCCTATTTCAACTCGTAATTCTTTTTTTTCACCCATTTTTTTAGCAATCATTTTTTTTAGATTTTTTATTTCTTTTTCTATTTCAAATTTTTCAGAATTTTTCTCTACTATTTTTTTTGCAATATCGTTTATATCTATTTTATCAATAAATATTTCTTCTACATCTGTTATTATTGCATAAGGTGTGTTGTAATTACCTGGGAATTTGCACGTGCAATTTTTTAAATCTAGCGATAAATTTTTGTTTAATATTATTTTTCTTATTTCTTCACAGGTTATTGGAACTTCTTTGCTTTGTTTTTCAATCATTTCAAATCTTTTTAGATTAAAATTTATAGTTTTTTTAAGAATATTTAAAATTTCCCTTTTTCCATTTTTTAAATTTATAGTTGATTTAATTAGTATATTCTCTTCCTCTTCTGATATATATGCTTCTTTTTCTATTTTATTTATTATTTGTTTTAAAATACTACAACCATTAATGATTGTATCAAATTCGCTTGATGTTTGTTTTATTATTTGTTTTCTAATTTCTTTTTTTATTTTATTTGATTTTTTTATTTTATTATTTGAACGTTTATATGTAAGTGTTTCTTCATATACTTCATAATTTTCGTCGGTAAAATCTTTGAATAATCTTTCAATTTGCTCTTTAGTATTCTCTTTTATTGAAAACAAAAATTTTGTTTGATTTGATATAATTTCAAAATTCTCATCTACAAATAAGCATTTTTTCCCTGTTTTTCTATGAATTCCAAGAGGAATTTTTATTAAATTTCCCAGTCCTCCATTTAACTCTGTTTGCTTTGGAAATATTTCTACATCTATCCCTTCTTCTAAATCTATTCTTTCTAATATTTTTTCCATTATTATTTTTATTTTATAACTAAGTATTGGTATATCAAAGAATATCCAAATGTGATATCCTCTATTTCCTGTATATTCTATATAACTGTATATATTTTCCTGTTCAAGTTCGGCAATAAGTTTTTTTGCTACTTTTTTACTATTTTCTTCATAAATGTATCTGTTATCGCCATGTAGATAAGATTTTTTAATATCTATATCATATGCTGCAAATTTTATTGAATTATCTTTTTTTAATTGGTATATTCCAATTGTTTTTTCACCTTTTAAATGTTCTTTTACATCTTTATAATTTAATGGTCGCCTTATTGGCCTGTATCCATTTTCAAATTGAATTGAAAATACATCTTCTCTTCCCGAAAATAATTCTATAAATTTTCTTATTAAATTTGAAGATGGAGAAAACAAATTTGTTTTATCTTGAAGTTCTTGTATTTTTTCTTTTATATCTAAATTTTTATATATTTCTAACGCTTTTTGTATTTCATTTATTTCTTCGTATATTTGTGCTAATTTTAATAAATATTCTTTTTCTGGTTTTGTATTAACTATCTTCTCAAATATTTCTTTTGCTTTTTTATAATTTTGAAATTCAAAAAGTAATTCACCATATTTTACTAACGAACTATCTTTTACACATAGTTCATCTTCTGCTTTTTCAAAATATTCCAAAGCTTTTTCAAATTCAAAATTTTCTTCTGCTTCTAACGCTAATTTTTTATAATTCATAGTATCACCAATTAATTCTCATAATAGATGTTTTATTTCTTTTTCGTTCCACTCTCTACTCACCTCTTTATTTCATATCTTTTTTATAATTTTATAGTTTATATTTTAATTGCAATAAATCCCTATACATTCTGTGCGTTCAGAATATATAGGGATTATTTGAATGTTCGCACTACTTATTTATAAATTTTATATTTTATTTTGTAGTCCTTTAAAATATCTATTTGTGCAGTTACAGCACTCATTTTCTCCCTCCTGTTATTTAGGCTTTTACACAAAATTGGCTTATAAAAGGGTTCTAATTTCTTCATTTTTATATAAAATTTTTTTATTTGTATTTTATTTCTAAAATTAAATTTATATATATGTTCATCCTTCTCTATATATATAATAATAACCAATCAAATTATTTTCTTCCATAAAATCCATTTCTTCTTTAGTATATATTTTACCTTCTTCAGGCCTTTTTTCTAATTTTATAACTAATGCACTTTCACCTTTTTCAAAATATATTTCTTTTCTTTTCAAAGGTACAGTCAATTCAAATTTATCTTTTATGAATTCTATTACAGACTCATGCCCAATTGCAGAATCTAAAACATCATCTTTTATTGCATCTTCCAATATTGCTTTAAATTCATTTTTTGTTAATTTCAATATATAAAATTTCCCTTCTTGGTTATCTTTTGGTATTGGCATTATTGTAGAGTTTAATAAATATATTTTTTTAGAATTTACTTTTAAATCATTCATACTTAAAAGTATTTCATCTATCATTGATAAAGCATTTTCTAAATTTTCTTCAAGAGTTTTTTGATTTATGGAAGTATTTGCTCTTCCTCCATGGGCTACACTATTCCTCCAACCTTTAACATTTTTCAATAATTCTTCAATTTTTTTTGGTAATTCTTTATCTTTTGTATCAACTATATTGTATGAATACATCCAATATTTTTCCCTGAAATCTTTATTGTTATAATAGAAATATTTTCCATTCTCAATTAACTTTATATCAATAAGAAGTTCTCTTAAATGAATTACAGCTTCAGAATACATTTTCCAGTTAATTAATAGTTTTATTATATTTTTCATAAATTCAACTTTTTCCAAAGTTGCTATATTAGAATATTTGTTTATTTTTTTGTCTAGAGGTAATTTCTCTAAAACAATCTTTTGAAAATCTACTAAGAATTTCAGAATTGGTCTTATAAAAAAAAGATTTTCTGAATTTTTAGAATATATTTTAAACTCTCTAATACTACTTTCTAATATATCATTTATTTTATATATACTATTAGCTAACTTTTCTGGTGGGGAAGGTATTTTTAATAATTCTTCAAAAAATTTTAATTCTCTTGATAATGATGAAAATTTCAATTCATTTAAGTTACATAACTTATTTTTAGCAACTATTTTCTGAATGTTTTTTAAAACTATTATCATTCTTTCAGTTATTCCATATCTTTCAAATTCTTCTAAAGCAATAGTTAAATTTGAAAGTTCAAGCGTTTGAGTAATGTCCAAAATAGGAACTTTTTTTAAATTTTTTTCTATCTCCTCACCTATTTCATATGCACCATAAACTATTTTCATTTCTAGTTTATTAGCTTTTTCCATTAAATTTTTAAAATAAAAAACTGTACTGGATGTGAAAATAGCCATATGTCTTAAACCATGTGTTAAATCAAATATAACCTTATTTCCTTTAAAATCTAATAATAATTTTTCTATTTCTTCCATAATTA
The DNA here is from genome assembly GCF_013363285.1 of Marinitoga sp. 1154. NCBI lineage: Bacteria > Thermotogati > Thermotogota > Thermotogae > Petrotogales > Petrotogaceae > Marinitoga > Marinitoga sp. 1154. The sequence continues at coordinate 9,297 of NZ_LBFB01000016.1, forward strand.
TTTCTAATTCTTCATAATTTTTTCCTTTTGGTATATCCCTATAAGAAACTTTTATTCCATAATTTTCAATTTCATTTAATTCATTCAATATATTTTCATCATATAAAAATTCATTTTTCACTTCATCTGTTACAAAAAAAAATATTTCAACATCATTTCCATTTTCTTTTTCCAAGATTGCATTTGCTAAAGGACTTAATCTTTTTTTCACCATTTTTCCAGAATTTTCTATAGAATAATAAAATGTTTCATAATATCTACCTTTTCCTAAAAAAGAAACTATTAGCATTTTTTCCATTTTTACCTCCTATAATTCGAATAATGAGAATTTTGTATTATTTAGTATACTTTCATTCTTATTTGTATATTCTCTTTCATATTTATTATGGTCTAACCAAATGTAATATAAATATATTTTATTATCTTTAATATCCCAAATAGTTCTAAATGGATCCCTTGATGCTTTATATAAATAAGGTTTATCAATTTTCCATGATTTGTTATGCATCAATTCGCCCTTGTATGAATTGTTATCTGATTTAAATTTTTGAATTTTTCTTATCATCTCAAGAATTTGACCTTTTATAAATTTTGTTTTGTCAGGTTTTTTATTTAACATATTTTTAACAGAATCACTAATATATACTTCAATTTTTAATATTCCTTTTAATAAAAACACGCCAAATGCATTTAATTTAACGAAATCATCAATAATATCAAAAAGATATGTATTTTCTTCAATGAAGTTTTTCTCTGAATAAGTTAAATCGTTTAATTTAATTTCTGTATTCTCAATCTTTTTTATAAGTGGTAAAAATTCAATGATTTCCTCTACGTTAAATTTTATTGGCATTGGTGGAATTTCTTGTAATACTGGTTTCTCTTCATACAAATATCCCATTTTATATCCATAAAATGATCCAGCCACATATCCCAAATACGACATTACTTTATAACCTGGAGTTGGTGAAAAGAATGTATCATATACTGTACCTTTTTGCAATTCAGTTACAAGAATATCCATAAATTCCCCTAATTGTTTGTTTAAATTAAATTTATCATCAATATCAAAGTTAACACCTTTTAGTGTTACTTCAGCATTAAAATCTCTTTCAAAAGCTATTTTATTAATTTTAGCTGCAGCAATTCCTTCTTTAGTGTTTGTATGAATTAAAGATATTCTCGGATTATTGCTTAATTCATTATTATCCTTCAATCTTTTTATTAAAGAATATTCAACACTAATATTTGTATATTCCTTATTATGATTCTTTAATGCTTCTTTTACTTTATTTACCCATCCATTTATTTTTTCTATCTCAATATTATTAATATTTTCTATGTTATTTTCTTTTATATAATTTGCACAAACATTTCTACCAACAATTGCTGATTTACCACCTGTTAATACTATATTGCTATACATTCTTTATGCTCCCTCCTTACCTGACCCATTCCCATTGTGGTTTTGTATCCAATTCCTGCATAAAATGAGAATTCTGATAAAATATTAACTATTTTTAATAATTCATTATTTCCCTGAGAAATTTCAAATTCCACATCACCAACAAACCCTTCTAAGTAGAAGTTATTTATAAAAACTCTCTTTTTTCTTATGCGCTTATTTATAATTTTTATGTTTGAAAATTCTTCTTTTATACTTTCATTAAATTTATATTCACTATATTTATTAAATTTATTTAATAATCCTGTGTATATTTTTTTTGCATCAGGATATCTTAAGTGCTTGTCTCCCACTCTAAATAATGTTGGGGTATAAAACTTAAGTTTAATTTTGTTTGAATAATCTTTTTTACTTAATAATTCATCAATTGATAAAACTCCTGCCCATTTACTTTGTTCTTCATCAAAAATTACTCTTAATATAGAAAACTTAATGTTTTCTATATAGATTTCCTTTTTAAATATTTTATTTTTAAACATTGTAACTGTAAATAAATTAAAAATCTTTTCATTCAAAAACGTCAATCTTATATAATATCTTTTGTTTTTCATAATAGAGACTGGTTCGTCTACTTTTTTCCCTAAAAAAGATGAAACAGTAAAAGCTTTATTATTAAAATTTTGATGTAGCTTTTTCGAGACTTCTTCACTCGCTTTTTTTAACACATTAAAAAACATCCCATGAATTTTCTTTCCAGGATAAGTTGGAATAACTCCTGTTTCCAAAGCTTTTAATTCTACAACAACACTATAGAAAATAGTATCACCTTCTTAATTAATTTCTAATTTACACCATCCCATAATATCATTATTCAATACTCTTCTGGTTTTTGGGAAATATTCATTAACCTCTTTTTTTGTATAACTTGTATTTTTTGTGCAATGCACCAAAAAACTATCATATAATTCTGGATCTTTTTCTTTTATAATTATTGAAATTGTATTTGATAAATATCCTTTATATTTTCCTACTCTTATTAAAGGACTTTCTATAGTATTTAGTCTTTCATAATTTTGTATTTTGGATATAATCTCACTCTTATTTTTAATAAAATATTCTTTTTCTGTATTCAAAATACTTTTACTATATTCATATAATGCAGTTTTTATAAAATCTAAACTTAATATTTCTTTTTTTTGATTATCATTAGTAATATCCACTAATTTTTCGTGAGATTCATTATTCAAATTTATACTAAATTCAAAAATTCCATTATCCATATATTCTATCCATTCACTTCCATTTCTACTCATATTTAATGTATTGATTTTCCCATATTTAATTTCACTTTTACCTGGGGAGGTGTCTGAAATAATTAGATTTTTTAAAATATCATATTTTGCATCTCGTTGTGTATCTAAAATTAATATCTCTTTTTCCATAAACCTAGACACTTTTTGAATTTCTCTTGAAAGAAAATTTTTTATCGTAGTCACTTTTATTATATTTGTTTTTTTTCTATGATCATATTTTATTTTTTTAAATAAATAAAAAGATATTTTTTTTATTATTTCTATATCTTTTTTGTTCAAAATTAAATTACCCTTTTTATTTTTTGTTTTCTCTACAAGAAACTCAAATTTCCTTTGCAATTCTAATATTTCAGATTTTAGTTTATTATATAACATTTCATTATATTTTAAAATATATAAAATTATAGCTGTTCTAATAGCTCCTTTTATTTCACTGCCAGGTATATATGGTTTTTCTTTAATTTTCATAATAGTTTTAACATTATTATCTACATTTTCGTTTGTTATTCTAATAGATTTTTTAATCAATTGTTCAATTGTTTTGTCACTTATATTTTTATTATCTAAAAAACTATTTAGATTTTTAAGTGAATCACTTTTTATCCAATCTAAAAATTCTTTTTGTTCAATATTAGATAATGAGTTAATCAATATTTTATCATTAATAAAATAAGTAAATCCTTTATATCTAAAATATTCTATAGGAAATATCTCATTCCCATCACCAATGTGAAGAGGTGATAATATTTCTAATTTTGCATTATAATTCATTTTTTCACCTTCTTAAAGTTTAAAAAAAATCCATATCCATAATGATAAATTTCTTTATCATCAATGTATTTCACAATAGGGATATCACCATAAAATTCCTTTTGTTCTTTTACTTTTAAAACACTACCTTCTTTTATATAGTTAACCTTTGCTTTAAAAATATTTTTTCCGCTAAAATATTCTCTATCTTCTGTAATTCCTCTAAAGCCTTCTATTTGATAATAAGAATTTCCAACATCAAATTCATTTTTTAATGGAATATATTTACTTAATGTTATTTTGTATTCAGAATCTTTTTTTACATTGCCTTCGATATTTTTCAAAAATTCCATTGCATTATTATCTTCTATTATTTCTAAATTAAATTGACCTCTTCCTATACTTTTTTTCTTTCCTATACCTCTTTCAAAAGAAAATTTTAAAATTGGTAATAACCATTCTATCTTTTCAGTCTTTAAAATAAAATATAAATCATAACCCTTTAAAGAAATAACATTTTCATAAAAAGTTCCACCTGATTCTTCATTAACACTCATTGTTAGTCTATCAATATTGTTTCTTTGTATTGAAAAATTTACCAATTTTGGTTTATTTCTATCAAAATTTTTTTCTTTTTCTTTTTTTATGTATTCTTTAAATATATCAATTTTTGTTTTTTCTCCATTTATAAAATCAAAAAAATCTTTACTATTAATATATTTTATTTTTTTGAACTTCTTAAATTTATTAACTAAAAAAAGCTTAAACGATTTTTCGTATAAATCTTTATCATATAAATTTTGAAATTCTTCTTCAAAAATTTTCTTAATCGATTTATCCTCAAATTTTTCCATATGTTTTTTTACATCAATGTTCATTGAAAGAGGCTTTGGTAATAAATATTCTTCATTTCTTTCATCATATAAAAAAACATCTGAAATAAAAAAATCTGGATTTTTAGAAAAATTTTTTATATAATTCTTTATATCTATTCCATATAAATCTTTAATTCCCCAACAAAATGCTCCAAAAAGTGTATAAGACGATGGTATTTTTGAAAAAAAACCCTCTGGTTTCAATTTTATTAAATAGTAATTCACTATATCACACCCTATAATTTGAATTTTTCAACTAATTCATCAAATCTTTTTAAAATCTCCTTTGGGGGTAAATTTAGTTTTATTGCTGTTCCTTTACCGGTACTATAATAATCCGCATTTCTTTTAGAAACTTTTTCTATATTTATTTCTATTTTTCCATTTCCTCTACTTCCCCCACCACCAAGATAACTATCTTCCAACATTAATAAACCTTCAAACAAATATTTAAGATTCTTATAGTCTTCTTCTGTATAATTATCCATAACTATTTCAAATTCAAATTCACTGCCAGCAATAACTCTTTCCATAAATCTCGGATTAGCAGCAGAAGTTAATCTATCAATAGAATTTTCCGCTTTTACTTCAGTATAAATATTTTTACCTAAATATTTTTCTAATTCTTTTTTACTTTCATCCGTTAATGTTGCATCTCTAAATAAGAACCTTACAGGACCTAACATATCGTCTACTTTCCAGTCTTTTGTCTGACCAAATAATTTTAATATAAATAATGCACTTTCATCTCCTGTTACTTTACTAGATATATTATTACCATTATTTTTTATTTTAATATTTGCATATTTCCATTCCAATAAACTCCTCATTTTTCCTTTCAATGTTGACCCTGGTATTATAGGTTCATCAGTCAACGGATTTTTTATAACTACATTATCAATTCCACCAATTTGAAAACCTTCATTTGTTCCACCTATATGTAATCCTGTTAATAATTTTATCTTTCCTTTTATTATATGCTTTCCTATAAATTTAAAAGTTGTATTAGCCATTTTTATCCCTCCTAACCCTTAATTTTCTAAATATTTAAAATATGCTATTACAGTTTCAAAAAACTTTACAAAAACATTCAAATCATCTGGAGTATTTATTCTTTCAACACAATATTCAATAAAATCATAAAAATTTTTAGGTACAACTTTTCTCCCCACTGCATAAGCAGTCTGAGTTAATAAAACATATTTTTTTGAATTATCAAAATCCTCTTCAGTCCTTCCTCTATTTGCTTGTTCGAATTCTTTCAATGTTGCAAATATATTTCTAATTTGAACAGTTTTCATGTTTTTCTTTTTTAAAAATTCGGCATATTTGTAAGCAATACCTTCTTTTGTTGCATATTTTTGTGGTTCTAAAAATTTAGACAAATTCCTTTTTTCTTTACCTCCAATTTTTTCAAGTTCTGATATAATATCAAAATTATTAGAGTTATTTCTTCCCGACATATTACACCCCTCCTCTAGTTTTTTCTAATATATAACTACCTATGAATTTAAATTCTTTAAAATATTCATTTGTAACTAAATCTTCAATTATCTTATCTGCTAAAGATTTTTCAGTTGTTCTATATACTTTATAAAATAATTTTGGTATATATAACGGATTAACATTTTTTCTTTCATCACAATATTCTTTATTCAACATATAAATATAATAAATTAATCCTCTATTTATAGAATCATTTCTTACTAATTCTGTATATTTTTTAGCTTTATTTAATACATCCTCAAATTTTTTATATTTTACTCCATTTATTTCTTTTTCCTCCCAACTCAAAGAAGTATTAAAGACATTTATCATTCCTTTTTGTGTTGAAAGATTTTTAGACTTTTCAAGATATTCTTCTGCAATTTCAGCAGCATTCGATATTGGATACTTATTTTTTACTATAGCAATACCCCCAGAAATTTCAATATTTGGATTATATCCGGTAAATCTTTTTAATTCATTTCTTATTTCAAGAGCTAATTCAATTGTATAATCCCATGGTCCAACTATAAACAAATCATCTCCACCTGAATATGTAATGTAAAAAATATTGGTTATTTTCGAAACGATATTTGTCAATTTCTGATCTTCTAACTTTTTTACTTCTTTTTTCCAATTCTCAAAAACTTTATCACATATTTTATTTAAATATCCTCCAAAAAATAAATCAAAATTTCTACTTAAAGAAGCTATCCTTGAAATAGATTTTTCAGAGTTATTTTTGTTTTTTTCAAAACCCATAGCAAATATCATTCCAAGATTATCAACATCCATCTTTAATATCCCAAGTTTTTTATCTCCTATAGATAATTTTGATATAGCTTCAAAGGTTAAAGGTGATTCTTTTTCAATTTCAAATTCTAAATCTTCAAGATTTTCTTTAGAAATCTTTTCTTTTGCTTTAGGAACAGTATCTCCAATAAATTTAAATCCTTTTATTATTTCATTTTTAGTATTATTTACTTTTAAAATATCTAGTAAGTTTTCATCACTCATTACTTTAATAATATTTTTTTCAAGATCTTCATTCCTGGTTATATATACTTTTCCAAATTTATCGAAATCAACTTTTACCAAATTTTTAATTTCTTTATTATCAATTTTTATATCTGATTTTGAAAAAATTATTATTTTATTATCCTTAGCTAAATGAGTTCCTAATTTCTCATGGATTTGACATTCTTTACAAATATATTCTTCGTTATCTTTTAATTTAATTCCACAAATCCTACATTTTTTTATTGGCTCTTTTTTTTCTTTTTGGTTAACAAAAAAATCTTCTTCAGAAATTATTTCATTTGCATATTTTTGGAGCTTTTTTTCTTGAAGTTTATTATTCATTCTATATAACAAATCCGAATAACTTCGTTCTGTTCTTTTATCTAATATATTAAAATCTTCAACTAAAATACCAAAAACAATAGAGATTAATCCATCGAATTTTTCTGATAGCCATTTGTTTATAGAATATTCCAAAACTTTCAATTCCTTTGAAATATCTATTTCTTTATCATTTCTATTTAGTTTCTTTGGTAAGAGTATTTGAAATTTACCGCCACCAGAATATAGAATATTTGATATTGTTAAATCAAAATAACTTATAATATATTTCGCTATTACCTCAGTAAGTAACCAAATATAGAAACTTCTTCCTCTTAATCTTTTTGCAACTTTACTTTTATCTTCAGAATCGGTTATTTTAAATATAAATTTTTGAATACCCGAAATATCTCCTTCTAGTAATATAAATTTATCGTTTTTATTAGTCAAGCAAGAAGCAATTGCGGCAGTAGTCCTAAGATGATCATAAAGGGAGATATCAGGATAATTAATTGTAGAGCTAGGTATATTGGAAGTATACTTTTGTAATAAGTAGGAAAGTTGATTATAAAAAGTATCAAAATTTTCAATTTTAGTTATTTCTTTATATTCTTTTAAAAATTCATTCCATAGATAATTATATTTATCTGTTAATAAATTACCTTCTTTAGGGATTAATTCTTCAGATTCAATAAACTTTGGAAATATTTCTTCCAAATTTTCATAATCAATTTTTTCTAATTCGATCTTATTTTTCCCTTTTAATTCTTCATTAAAATTCCCTTTATCATATTTTTTATAAAGATCGACCTTATCAAAAATTGATTGCTGCCTGATTTTTTTATATGTATTTTCATTTCCATAAATTTTTTCTAATTTTTCTAAAGACTCGGCATCTAAACTCTCATCATCAACTATTCTATCCATTGAAGCCGAGTATTTATCAGCTTTTGAGATAATATTATCTACTTTATGATGCGATGCGGATATTTCTAAAATTTTTCTTTTTAAATTTACATCTTTTATGTATTTATCAATAAAGTAGGCTGTATATGCCGTATGTAAATATCCATAATATCCATTTTTAAAAACTGCAAATAAGTTTTTATCTTCTTCAAAACCATTTTTATCAAAATTGTCTTCATTTTCAATTTCTGCACGCTGCATAAATTTTCCAATATCATGAAGTAAACCTGATAAAGAAAGTATTTTTTCTTCATTAATATTATTATTTTTCACACTAACCTCACCACCTTTCTTACTATCTTGAATTTATTAAAAAATTAACCTAATAAATTTATCTTAGATATGTTAATTGTGTTAATTTTTCAAAATTATTAAACAACAAAGTATTTCCTGTATTATTTTAACATAAATCATTCTTTTTTGCAAGAAAAATAAATATAAAATTTATTTTTTTGAATTAAAAAACTGCAGGTTTAATCCTGCAGTTCAAATCGTCCATATCCTATTGAAGTTTTTGCTCCTATACCATTTTCTTGTAATGCAATTTTAATCCATTCAGTTATTGGTGTATTTTTTATTTTATATTCATCAATTTCCTTTTCTTTTGAACCAATTAAAATATTAAATGAAGTATCTTTTACAATTAAAAAATAAATTGGAATAGGATTTTGATAATCTGTAGGAGCCAAATTTCCATTATAATAATCCGAATAATGAACATTCATAACATCTATATTGATTTTAGGAGAAGTAATAGGATATCCATCAAAGAAAATTATATTACCTTTTCTGCTTTCTTTATAAAAACTTTTATTATCAGTTCCAAATATATCACAAAAATCTTTATCTTTTAATGCTTTGCTTTCATCAAAATCAAAATTTTCTTCTATTATATAATTTCTTACAACTCCCTTTATCGCTTGGCCTGGAAGATACGGAAAACCATAAATATGATGTAAAATCATCGATGTTTCATAAACTGACGGATTACTAAGACCTACAATCATCTTCCATTGAATTGATACTTGCATTTCTTTTGATAGCTTTAAATTTTGCCTTTTTATTTTTTTATAATAATTTTCAGAAACTTTGTAGATCAGATTTTTATTAAATTGATGAATATTATTGTTTTTACTTTTATATAAAAATTTACCATTTTCAAAATTAACAAGTTTATTTAATTTAAGATTAAAATTATCTATTAAATTTATATTATTTTTTAATACATTTTTAGTATCATAAGGTAACTTTATATTATCAATAAATTTGTTCGTTCTTGTATTTTTATTATTATCTTTAAAGCTATTATTGGTCTTTCTATGACTTTTTTCCATGTAATAATATTCATTTTTTTTTGAGAATTTTTTACCATCAACTATTATTTCCTTTATCTCCCCATTTTTTATAACAACTAAGCATTCTTTTTTATTTAAAGAATCATCTTTAAGTTCATAAAATAAGGGTATTAAGAATCTTTTACCACTCATTTCAACTTTACATTCAAAACCTTTTTTAGATTTTTTAACTAAAAATATCCCTTTTTTATTCATCATCTTCACCTTCAATTAAACCTTCAGCAAATCTTCTTAACCAATTTAAAAATGCTAAAACTTCAATTGTCAAGGCTCTATATTCTGAAGAGTTTAATTCCATAACTTTTTTTGTTAGTTGTTCAAAATTTTCAATGTTATTAATATCTGGTATAATTCTTTTTTTATCTTCTTTTAACCATTTCAAAATTTGCTCTCCTATAAATTCATATATTCCTCCTTTGGAAAACATAAATGCAACTGTAGCACCAAAACCATTTGTTTTTATAAGCATAGGTATTTTTTTTACATATGATTTATATTCTTTTTGAACTTTTTCATATAAATTTACTATATTTTTTTTAAAATAATTATCTTCCTTAGAAGTTTCATACATTAATTCTGGACTTTTAAAAAATTCTTCTAATATTTTTTTATTTTCTTCGTTATCTTTTAACATTTTTCTAAGTTGCTCTTCAAAAAAAAGAAATAAAAATTCCTTTGAATTTTTAGAAATATCATTGAAATTAATTATTTGTTCTGCGCATTTATAAGCAAACTCAGCTCTTCCTTGTTCAATCCCTTTTATTGTTGTTGAATTAGTCATTTTACTCCCTCCACTTTTTTATTTCAACGATACCTTTTCCTATTGTTGCGTTTCCACCTATTTGGATTACTTCCGGTATTCCATTTTCAAAAAATTCCATAACGAGTTCCTCTTCTTTTTTGTCTATTGAATTAAAAACTTCTTTTTTTTCATTAAAAAATGGAGTTGTTAAAACAAGCGAATACATAATTGTTTCAGAAGGAAGATATTCTTCTGTAAATAACGCCCCTTTTTGAACTGTACCTGTTTTAGGATCAATCTTTGTTCTTGTAATAACCTCTGTTGATAAATTAACAAAATCTTTAAAATCATCATCTGGTAAAACAACAAGTTTGTTTTTGATTTCATCTATATCAAGTAAATTACTTAACCATATTGCAAATTCTTTTGTTGTATTTTCTTCTTTTACTTTAAAAGTATATTCTTCAAGAACAATATTTCCACTTATAGCTAATTCTCCAAGATTTGAAATTGTTAGTTTGGATGGTAGATTTTTATCAAATATATTTTTTATTGTATTTGTATTTTTTGCTATAATCATTTCTTCTTTAAATCTTTCCAGTATTTTAGGACATGTAATATATGCAAATATCCCCTTCATTGATTTCACTGGAAACAGTAATATTCTTGCATCTGTAAAACCCAATGCTCCAGCGTGCAAATTCCCTTCTTCAGGGCCAAATGCAAGATAAATTGCTTGTTTTAAATTTTTATTATTTATTGTTTGAGTCCCAACTTTAAAGTCTTTTTTTAAATTCCCAAATACTTCTCTTATACTTCCTTTAATACCTGATCCTTCAATCTTTGGAAAACCTGTGTGTCTCTCTCTTTGTATTGGTAAATCTACTATTCCTAAATCTTGACCACTTCCAGCATGAAGTGGTGTCATTACCCTTATAAAAAACGGCTTAGCCATTTTAAACATAGTTTCATCTCCTTAATTTATTTTATTTAAATTCAATATATTTCTTTTATTCAAAAAAATTAAAATTTATTTTTTAAATTTCTTTAAAGTCTTCTTTTTTCAAAGAATTTTTAAATAATACTTTATATGGATTATCTTTTTTATTTTGTTCTTTTATTTTACCTAGACCTTTTATGAGTAAAAAAGTAGGATCAAATTGTATTTTTGGATATTTTTTTTCAAATATCTCCTTTTTAATTTCTAATACGTTAGCTTTAATTTTATCCCTAATCCTTTCATCAAGACCATAAAGTACTAACTTATATTTGACTATTGATGGTAGAATCTTAAGTTGTTCTTTTATTTGATTTATTACCCCATCCAAATCTTTAATAATTCTAAAAACCGACTTTACTTCCCATATTTCAAAAAAAATCTCGTTTTCATCCTTAAAAACAAAATCAAACTCCCTACCAAATTTTTTGCAACTATGTTCAAAGCTTTTATTTTCATTGTATAAGTATTCTAAAACTTTATACTCTACATAATATCCAAATACATTTTCACTTATAGCTTGTTTAAACTCTGAAATTTTATAAAAAAGCTTTCCCAATGCAGTAATCTTATTATCTTTATCAATAAAACCGTATTCTTTCAATTTGTCTTCGTTTTTAAAATTATGATTATTATCCTCCCTTTTAAACCAAAGATCTATAAATAAAGATTCAGTTAGAATAGGATCAAAATTTATTGGTATTCTCGGAATTGATACCAAATCATCTGATTCTTCAAATTTATATATAATTTTACATTCATATAATTGTGCAAGAATTGTCATTATAGGTATTATTCCTTTATATCCTCCTGTAATATTAAAAAGAACATTTTTTCTTAATAATTTCATTTTTTTTTCAAATTTTTTTTCATCTTTAAAAAACATTTCCATTAAATTTGATATTTTATTAATTAGATTATTTTTTCCATTCTCAAATTTATTAAATTCTTTAACCTGTAAATCTAAAATTACATCATACTTTGGATTAAAATAAACTTCAATTCCTTTAATATGATTATTTTCAAAATATTCTTTAATAATTTCTGCTGATAAAAAAGAAAGTATTGTGTCTGTAGCTAAAAGATACACTTCAATATCTTCATCTTTAAATTCTTCTTTTGTTTTGTGAATACTGGAAATTTCTGCTGATGCATATGGATTATTATTTACCCATTGTTGAATTTTAGATTTTATTCTATCAGATCTCTCTTTATTATTTTCATATTCAGAATAAGTTTTATCTTCTAACATTTTATAATGATTCTTTAAAGAGCTATCAATATCACTATTTTTAGTAGTATCAAAATAATTAGAAAATAAAGATGTTCCAACTGTAGTAATAACTTTTTTCATTCTTCCACCTCCATATTAAATTTACCAACATAACATATACCAAAACCTTGTTCAGAATAAATCTCCGATATACTATTTTCATGAAAGATATTTACTATATCATTAACGTTTCCTTCCAATAATTTAAAATAATATACACTTCCAGTAGGTACTGCTTTATAAGAAGGTTTAGGTTTTTTTTCTTTTATATCAAAACCACCAATTACAATAGGTTTTCCTATTGATGCTGATATAAGCTTTACTTTTAAACCTCCAATTACTCCTTCTAGAGTATCCTTATCTATCCAAGTAGGAATCCACCCATTTTCCTTAAAAATTGCAGGTGTTGTAAGAACTAATTTAAAACATTTATCATATTTATTAAACTTTGCTGGCTCTACACTAATTTCTTTATTAATATTTTTATACCTGGCAGATTTACTTTCTCCACCAAGTTTTAAAAATCCAAACTGTGGTATTTCCAAATTTTCAAAATCAACTACTAATTTTAAATTTTTAGTTCTATACATATCAACTCTGTATATCTTACCTTCTTCAGTTGACAAAGTGTCTTTTGAGCGAGTAATACCTATTTTAGGTTCATTGAATAAATAATTTTTAAGTTCTGAATAAAAAAATTCATCAAATCCATTTAAGTATTTTTCAAAATCAATATCACTGAAAAAAACTTGACTAACATTTTCAACTTTTTCATTAGCTGTTAATAAAAAATTCAAATATTTAGGATAACTGGAAATAATATTGTTCTTAGTTTTTAATTTTAAAGTATAAGTTATATCTTTATCTTTATCTTTATCTTTCACACAATCTAATGGAACGGGAAAACAGATATCATCGTCTAATTTTAAATAAATTCCTTTTATCTTTAAATCTTTTGTAGGATCATCTTTTTCTTTTGCTTTGTTTAATTCATTAATATTATTTGCAAAATACGCACTTCTTAAAGCCCCATAAATAGTAGAAGGATATGGTGGAAAAATCCCCTCTGCCCAGGTCTCTTCACCCATAGAAAAAGGCTTCCCATCTTTAAAAAACAAAGTATCCAGAGGCTCTATTTCGATTATCATATTAATCCTCCCTTGCTATAAAATCAGATACATTTAAAAATGAGAAAAAGTTATCTTTATCCACTAAATCCAGGTATAATTCTTTAATTTTTTCTTTCCATTCACTTATTTTTTTTTCTTTTTCATTTTTATTATTCCTTATTTTCGACGATCTATTTAACAAACGTTGTAATTCGATTTCTAACATTTTATCTTCAGGAATTTTCTCCATTCTATTAAATTCTTCTTGCAATGCCTTTATAAACGTGTTTGAAAATCCTTTTTTTTCATCTTTTAATTGTTCAACCAATTCTTTCATTATTTCAACTGACCATTCATTTTCTATTTTCCATTTATAAACAGTTTTATGTATTTCTCCGGAATGTTTTAAAACTGCAATTGCTAAAGAATTTCTATTTCCTTTTTCTTTTGCTTCTTTCTCCATTTTTCTTACCCATTTTAAAACTTCGGAAAGTGGTGTTTTGTAATGTGCAATAACAACACCTGCTGAAGCAGAAGATTTCATACCTTTTTTAATAGTAAACCCTAATTTTTCAAATTTAGGAAACTTTTCTCGCAAATCTATTAAGATATCAAAAAGATAATCAAGGTTTAAAAATGTCATTACATCATCGCCGCCAGCATAAATACGTTTACCTTTTGGTTCTTTGACAATCTCATTTATATTTTCTGCATATTTTCCCAATGATTCTGAAATTTTATTATGAAACTCTTTTAAATTTGTGTTGTCTTCCAAAAATTCTCCTGAAAGCCATTTCCCCATATTATCTCCATCGAGCATAATCAGAGCATAATATTTTTTTGGCTTTCCATTTTTTTTATAAATTTCTTTTAATTTATTTTTTGCATTTTCAAGTTCATCATCATTCAAAAAATATCCATATTTTTTTAGATAATTTTGTCTTAAATTTTCTTCATAATATAATTGCTCATCAAAATTTTTAAAAAGCTTTTTATAATTTTCCAAGTCACCTCTCGATACCTTTTTTACCCAATCTATAGAAGAAATTGCAGCAGTAGAGGGAAAACTCTTATTTTCATAAAATCTTTTTACAAAGCAAACAGCACAAAGTCCTTCCCCAAAATTTAATTCTATATCTTTTTTAATCTCAATTGCATTGTTTTGTATATAAGAAGGTTTTTTCTCTTTTTTCATTTTTTTATAAAATAAAGCATTTCTTTTTCCACACAAAGAACATTTTCTTCCTGTCTCTTCTAATTGATTGAAAACTCTTACATTTTTAATTGCACCTAATGTTTTTTCAATTTCTTTATAAATGCTTTCATAATTATTTTCAAAAGGTTGCATTACCCAATATATCTCTAAAAAATCCTTTATTTGTTTATCAAAATTTATAGGCTTAGGCTTGTCCGGAAAATTTTCAGAAAAAATTCTATTTGCAATATTCATAAAACTTTCTTTTACTTTATTTTCAATCTTATTCCCAAAATCCTTTGAATTATTAGTTTCAATTATTGCTATAAACCTGTTTGGTTTTGATTCTATTTTTTTTGATGGAAAAATCACTTCTGCATTTTTGTCTTGATTTTTCACTTCATTAATAGCTATATCAATTAAATTAGAAAGTAATTTACTCCCTTCATATAAATCTTTTGTTTTTCTTGCCTCTGCAATAAAAGACTGAACAGGACCTATTGTAAAAAGGAATAAATAGTTATTATTCATTCTAGCACCTCACTTATAAATTTATCACTTCTATTATTTCCATGATTATCAAATTTATTTTCAAAAATTGTTTCTAGTATTGTTACAACAGGAAAAAAATAAAAGTTATTTTGTTCTATAATTTTTACAACAGATACATAAATCGGAGAGGCTAATCTTTTTTGTCCATTTGTAAATCCAGTCCAGTCAGAATTATTATTATGAGACGATAGACTTATTTTTTTTAAAAGATTATCCAAATTAGATCCTCTAATGTTTCCAATCCTTATTTCTTTTATATAAGGATATTTTTTTGAAGTAAAATCTGAAACTATTTTATTATCTTGTATTGAAAAATGTTTTTTTGAATCCATATTTACTTCATTTAATAATTCTTCTACTTTTTCAATTTTAATAAAGTTATCATAATCTATTTTTTTGTTATTAATGTAATTAATTCCAAATGAACCGAACCCTCTTCTCGATCTTCTACCTACACCACCTAAAATACTCACAAGTATAAAAAGTTTTTTCACATATTCTAAATCTATTATTTTTTTATCAATATGTATTCTTTTTTTTAGTGAAAACACAATATCAAATTTAGTTCCATAATTTAAAGCGCATTTTTTAAATTTTCCTTTATGCGGAACAGGATCTACTTTAGATTTTTTTATTCCTTTTGGATAAATAGTTATACTAATTTTACTCTTTTTTATATTTTCAATACTTCCTCCAAAAATATCAGCTTCTTTTTTTCGTAAGTCATTAATTGACATATGTCCATTTATTGCCCTCCACCAAAAACGAATCACTCCTTTTATTGAAGGTGGTCTTAATTCTGGCATTTCTCTTTTTTTATCATGTGCCCCATAGCAAAACATTGGAGTTATTATCTCGCATCTAAAGATTATTTTTTCCATAATGTCACCTCTCATGAGAATATTCTAAAGTAACTTCTAAT
The DNA here is from genome assembly GCF_013363285.1 of Marinitoga sp. 1154. Lineage (NCBI taxonomy): Bacteria > Thermotogati > Thermotogota > Thermotogae > Petrotogales > Petrotogaceae > Marinitoga > Marinitoga sp. 1154. The sequence goes on from NZ_LBFB01000016.1 coordinate 25,577, forward strand.
ACTTGTGTGTAAAAACATAAAAAGGGTCTTTAGTTTTGTATCATTTTCTATCTCTTTCAGAGAGTGGTTTCTTTCCGAGCTCAGTGGGATGAAGTTATTATTAACGATTACAGGTCAATTGTTTCTATCTCTTTCAGAGAGTAGTTTCTTTCCGAGACAGATTTAAATAAATTCGGTAACCCAACAAAAAAGTTTTAGTTTCTATCTCTTTCAGAGAGTAGTTTCTTTCCGAGCACTAAAAAAAATAGCCAAAGCACTCGGAACGACTGTGGAGGAGTTTCTATCTCTTTCAGAGAGTAGTTTCTTTCCGAGCTATATGCAGATATAGGTTACGAAACTCATGGAAGAAGATCGTTTCTATCTCTTTCAGAGAGTAGTTTCTTTCCGAGAAAGAAAGAGATATTATATTAAAAGATTTCTTAGATTTAAAAGTTTCTATCTCTTTCAGAGAGTAGTTTCTTTCAGAGAGAAAATATTTATTAAAAGATGAAGAAGCAGAAAAGTTTCTATCTCTTTCAGAGAGTAGTTTCTTTCAGAGTATGAGATAACAAAGATAATTAAACCGAAAGAAGCATTAAGGTTTCTATCTCTTTCAGAGAGTAGTTTCTTTCCGAGACCATCATCAGAGGAAGAAATGAAGGAATATGTAGCGTTAGAGTTTCTATCTCTTTCAGAGAGTAGTTTCTTTCCGAGAAAGCAGACAACAGCTATTACCAATACTGGAATGAGTAGTTTCTATCTCTTTCAGAGAGTAGTTTCTTTCCGAGGAAACAATTCTTTGTTATACCAAAAGCTGAACTTAAAGAAGTTTCTATCTCTTTCAGAGAGCAGTTTCTTTCCGAGTTATATTAATCGATCTTCAAAAATACAATGATCTTGAGTTTCTATCTCTTTCAGAGAGCAGTTTCTTTCCGAGTACCACCAGAATTAATAAAAAAAGTTAAATTAACAGCTATTCAGTTTCTATCTCTTTCAGAGAGCAGTTTCTTTCCGAGTACCACCAGAATTAATAAAAAAAGTTAAATTAACAGCTATTCAGTTTCTATCTCTTTCAGAGAGCAGTTTCTTTCCGAGGAGAAGTTACAAATTCAACAAACAGGTTAGAAAAAACATGTTTCTATCTCTTTCAGAGAGCAGTTTCTTTCCGAGTTTATTGGTTAGAAAGTTTATTGGAACAAAAAAGAATTAAAGTTTCTATCTCTTTCAGAGAGCAGTTTCTTTCCGAGTTAGACAATCAAATACATTTAATTTCAGATTTTTTTTACTGGTTTCTATCTCTTTCAGAGAGCAGTTTCTTTCCGAGCAATTAAAAAAGAAAATAATTTCAAAAAAATATTATTTTTGTTTCTATCTCTTTCAGAGAGCAGTTTCTTTCCGAGACTTGGTCTCCAGAATAGTTATTATTAGCAGTTTTTAGAGACCGTTTTTCCGGACCTATTTTTTATTTTCAATTTTTTCTTTGTTTTTTGTAAAAAATCTTCTAAAAAACGCTTATAATCAACCTCCGAACCTGTTTTTTAACTTTCCTCTATTCATGCGGTTTTGCGAGATTTTGCATTTTTTAACATAGGTCCGGAACATTTTTCAATATAATTATACTCTTCTCTTTTTCTTTTGTCAAGCCTATTTTAAACTTTGTTTCATTTTTTTAAGCACTTCCGGACCTTTTTGAATTATTTCCATTTATTTATAACCATTTGGGAGTTTTAGACTTTATTTCAGTTATATTTATTTTTTGTTATTTTTATTTTTATAATACTTTAAAAGGTTTATTTATAATTTATTTAATAGATTATTAATCAAAATCTATACATTAGTATAATTTTTATTTTCTAAAAATCTAATATTTTAAATCTGTATTATATTTTGAATATTTTTTTCAACTCTTCATCACTGAGTTCAGATATCCATTTTTCTCCAAGAGTTAATATATTTTCACTTAGATTTTTTTTGTTCTGTATAATTTCATTAATCTTTTCTTCAAATGTATTTTTTGTTATAAATCTATGGACTATGACATTTCTTTTTTGGCCTATTCTATAAGCCCTATCTGTTGCTTGATTTTCAACTGCAGGGTTCCACCATAAATCAAAATGTATTACATGAGATGCTGCTGTTAAATTTAACCCTGTTCCTCCTGCTTTAAGAGAAACGATTATTACTGGATATTCATGCAATGTTTGAAATTTTTTCACCATTTCATCTCTTTTTTTTCTACTTAATCCGCCATGGAAGAATAATGGCTTTATATCTAAATCTTTTTTGATTATTTTTTCAAGTATTTCTCCCATTTCTTTGTATTGTGTAAATATTATGGCTTTTTCATTGTTTTCAAATATTTCTGTTAGTAAATCCAACAACTTTTGTGTTTTACCAGATTCTTCAGATTTAAAATTTTTACTTTTTAAATAATTTGCTGGATGATTACATATTTGCTTTAATGATGTCATTAATTTAAAGATTAATCCCTTTCTTTCAATTCCTGATGTTTTGGTAATATCATGCACCATTTCAATAGTTTTTGCATATAATGATGTCTGTAATGGTGTTAAATACACATATTGATCAAAGATTATTTTTTCTGGTAAGTCTTTTATGATATTTTTATCTGTTTTTAATCTTCTTAATAGAAACGGATTTATTGCTTTTTTTATTGTTTCAATCTTTGATTTGTCGTTATATTTTTCAATAGGAATCGCATATTTTTTTAGAAATGATGTGTAACTTCCTAAATATCCTGGCATTAAAAAATCAAATATACTCCATAATTCTGCAAGACGATTTTCCACCGGAGTTCCTGTTAATGCAATTCTTTTTTGACTATTTAGTTTTTTTATTGCTTTTGTTTGTAATGTTAACGGATTTTTGATATTTTGGGCTTCGTCAAGTATTATATATGACCATTCTATTTTTTGGAGTTTTTCTATATCTTTTCTTATTATTCCATAGGAGGTTAATACTACATCTGTATCTTCGTCTAATTCACGATTATTTCCATGGTATATGTGATATTTCAAATCCGGTGCAAATTTTTCAATTTCTGATGCCCAATTTCCTATTAATGTTGTTGGACAAATAACTATTGCTGGACTGTTTAATGTGTTGTTTTCTTTTTCTTTTAATAATACAGATATTATCTGAATGGTTTTTCCAAGGCCCATATCATCTGCAAGACATACTCCAAACCCTTTATCAACATTTGTTTTCACCCATTTATAACCGCGTTTTTGATATTCTCTTAATGTTGCATTTAATGTTTTTGGAATTCTTATATTTTTTATTTTTTTTATTTCATTAATTGATTTTTTTATTTCATTTGTTAGTAGCAATGGAATCTCATCAAATTCTTCTGAAAGTAAGTTTCTTAAGGTTTCGTAATTTGATTTTTCCCAGAAAGGGTTTTCTAATTTTTTAAGCATATTTAAAAATTTTTTAGGCTCAAGATTTATATACATGTCTTTAAATTTTATTATTCCTTCTGACTTTTCTAATAGTTTTCTAAATTCTTCTACTGATATTAATTCATCCCCTATTGCTATTTTCCAGTTAAAATTCAATAATTCATTTATATTAAGAAAAGTGACTATATTTTTATTTCCAGATACTGTAATTACTGGCTTTGGTTCAATAATTTTTTTCATTTCTTTTGGCAATATAATTTCAATACCAAATATTTTTAAAATAGCGAATGTTTTTTCAAAGAACTCACTCAATTCAGAAGAAGTTATTATAATTTCTTCATTTTTCATCAGAATTTTAGAAAATTCTGTAATCTCGGAAAGAAATCCCATTTGTTTTAAAATATCTGCTTTGTTTTTATTATACTTTTTATTTTTTAAAAATGTTTTTAATGTAATAGGCTCTGATAGTTGATTAATATTATTTTTTACTAAAAGTGAAAGGTAATATCTACCTTCAATAAACGGCATAATTTTTATTGCAAGCGTATATTCTTTGCTTTTAAAGAATAAAGGTTCAAAATAATTTTTCATGAAATTAATTATATTTTTTTCTTCTAATGTTTTTACTTTAAGTTTAGCATCTGTTAGAAATATTGATAATAAGTTATTAGGTATATTATCGTTTAAATATGCATGTTTTATAATTTCTTTTATAAATAGTGTAATTATATATATTACTGCATCTGATTTTTTTAAAGTTTTGTTTTTTTCTGGATGAATTACGAGATTATCTGGTATTATTTTTTCAAGATATTTTATATATTCTTTTATTTCAGCATTTAAATAAAGAGGATAATAGTTTATGTAATATGTTTTTTCATCTATATTTTCTATTTTAGGTGCAAATAAAGAGTTTTTTACTATGTTGAATACAAAACTTAATGTCTTTTTGAAAAAGAACGAGTATTCATTGTCATTGCTATCTTTTTGTAATGATATACTTGATAACATATTAAAAAGTGTTTCAAATTTTATTATTTTTTCTGAAAACGGTGTGTATCCAGAAATTGTTATTTCAGGATTTTGCTGGTTATAATGTATGCTGTATGTTGTTTCTTTTAAATAAGGAGTTTTTTCTATTAATGCTATATTGTTTATATATTTTTCGCTTTTTATATATATTTCTTTTAAAAATTCTTTTATTGAAATATCTGGAAATACTTGTTTTTCTGGCAATAAGAGGATGATATTATCTATATTTCCAAAAAATATTTCTGGCTCTTTTATTTTTAATTTTTCTTCATAATTATTTTTGCTTTTTTCGATGTTTATTGGAAGAAAATTTAATGTGTTTTCTGAATTTTCTGTTGATATTTTAGCCATTTCCAATAATTTTTTCTTTTTTAATCCATGCATTTCAAATAGCATAAAAGGATCTTTATCTATTTCGTTTGCAATTATATAATATACCGCTGCAAGATGTTTACATGGATTAGCCCAATCAGGACACGAACAATATGCATCAATGTCTTTCCATGATTCTGGAAATAACTTTATTTCTTCATTTTGCAGTAATTCAAACATTTCTTCTGGGAGTATTCCATTTAATAATTGACCTGCTATAAACGGATTGTCTGAAAAAATTTCACCTATCTTTTCTATTTCTTTTGATGTAAATTTTTTTAAAGAAATTTTTTCTTTATACGGGGTGTTGCGTGTTCCTTGGACTCTGGCTACAATATCTGAATTTCTATTTATTCTTATTTCTAAAACTAATCCTTTATTGGCGTATCTTTTTCCTCGTGGCAACCTATTGGTATTATAATCTATTTTTTCCATTGCTTCTATCCATTTTTTCCCCCACCATGTTTTACCATATATTATTCTCTTTCCCAATTTAAACACCTCTATAAACGAAGTTTACCTATAATCTTGTTTTTATATACCATTATATTTAGATTATATCATAATTATTTTTTAAATAAACAGTGCAAAAATTGAACGTTTCTACCAATTTTTGTATTTTCTCATTGAATAAAAATACTGTAGATATTGATATATCTATGTGTATATAATAAAAATCCCGGAATTTCCGGGATTTTTTAGCCTTTGAATTGACCTGCAAAATGACAAGCTACCTGATGTCCATTTTCTAATTCAACCAATGGTGGTTCCTTTTTTGAACATATATCTTTTGCTATAGGACACCTTGGATGGAATCTACACCCACTTGGTGGGTTTATAGGACTTGGAACATCACCCTGCAATATTATTCTTTTTTTCTTGTATTCAGGGTCAGGAATTGGAATAGCTGACATTAGTGATACTGTATATGGATGTAAAGGATTGTCAAATAATTCTTTTTTGTCTGCAAGCTCTACTATTTTTCCAAGATACATTACAGCTACTCTGTCTGATATATGCTTTACTACTGCTAAATCGTGGGCTATAAATACATATGTTAATTTGAATTCTTTTTGTAAATCTTCTAATAGGTTTATTACCTGTGATTGAATCGATACATCGAGCGCTGATACTGCTTCATCAGCAACAATTAGTTTTGGATTTAGCGCTAATGCTCTTGCTATACCAATTCTCTGCCTTTGACCTCCAGAGAATTCATGGGGGAATCTGTATATGTATTCTGATGATAATCCTACTTTATCAAGTAAGTCTTTAACTTTTTCTGTTGCTTCTGATCCGTTTTGTACTAATCCGTGTGTGAATAATCCTTCTGCAATTATGCTTCTGATTCTTAATCTTGGGTTTAATGATGAGTATGGATCCTGGAATATTATTTGCATGTTTCGTCTGAACCATTTTCTTTTTTCACTTAGATTTGATAACATTTCATGATATAATCCATGAGCACCTTTTTCGAAATAAATTTTAGCATATTTTTTATCTATTTCATCTTTTAAATTATTTATTACTTCTTCTTCAGTTTTGTATTCTTGTTTAAGTTTATTAAATTTGTCAATGTACATTTCATGTATATATTTGTTTGCTCTTGTTTTTGGCAGGAATAGCGGCGTGGTATCCAATCCATCTACAACTATTCTTCCAGCTGTTGGATTTAATAATCTTAATATTGTCATTCCTGTAGTACTTTTACCACAACCAGATTCTCCAACAAGTCCTATTGTTTCACCTTCATATACTTTAAATGATATATCATCTACTGCCTGAACGTGTGCTACTACTCTTTTAAATACTCCAGCTCTAACCGGAAAATATTTTTTTAGATTGTCTACCTGCAATAACACTTTTTTAGACATTATTTTCCACCTGCCCTTGTTTTTTCAACTTCTTTTTCGAGTTCTTCAATATAGAAGCATCTTGAATAATGCCCGGATTCGACTTCAATTAATTCCGGCATTTCATCTTTACATTTTTCTTTCGCAAGGAAACATCTATTTGAAAATCCACATCCTTTTGGAAATCTTCTTGGATTTGGAACTGTTCCTGGAATTGACATTAATCTGTCAACTTCTTCATTCAATTTTGGTATTGACTGCATTAATCCCCATGTATATGGATTTTTTGGTCTTTTAAATACTGATACTATATCTCCATATTCTACGACCTTTCCAGCATACATTACAGCTGCTTTATCTGACATTTCTGCTACTACACCAAGATCATGTGTAATAAATATTATTGCCATTCCATATTCTTTTTGCAATTCTTTCATTAATTCCAATATTTGCGCCTGTATTGTAACATCGAGTGCTGTTGTTGGTTCATCGGCAATTAATACCTTCGGGTTACAGGACAATGCCATTGCTATCATTGCTCTTTGTCTCATTCCACCTGATAATTCGTGAGGATATTGATCGACACGCTTTTCAGGTTCTGGTATTCCAACCTTTCTTAATAAATCTATTGCTCTTTCTCTTGCAGCTTTTGCATCCATTCCCATATGCAACATTATCATTTCTATTATTTGATCTCCAACTGTAAATACAGGATTTAATGCTGTCATTGGTTCCTGGAATATCATTGCTATTTCTTTTCCCCTGATATGTCTCATATCATCTTCAGGAATTTTACTTATATCTGTTCCTTTATATATTATTTCTCCATCTGCTATTCTTCCATTTTCATCTAACAATCTCATTATACTTAATGAGGTTACAGATTTACCAGAACCTGATTCTCCAACAATTGCCAATGTTTCTCCTTCATGCACTTCGAATGACACACCTCTTACAGCTCTTACTTCACCATCTTCTGTATCAAAATATGTATGTAAATTATTGACCTTTAATATTGGGTCTTTCATTATTTTCCTCCTTTCAACTAACCGCGTAGTTTCGGATCAAAGATATCCCTTAATGCGTCTCCAACTAAGTTCCAGGCTAATACAAATAATACCATTGCTGTACCAGGATATACTATTGTATACCAGTATTCAAATGCTCCACCTGTTCCACCTAATATCCAGTTTCTTGCATAATTCAGTATCGATCCCCAGTCGGCATACCCCTGAGGAGCACCTACACCAAGGAAACTCAATACTGCTGCTGTTATAACCATTGAACCTATTCTCATTGATGCCTGTATTAATACAGGGAATATTGTATTAGGCAATATATGTTTAATAATTATTTTTGAATCTTTTACTCCTAAAGCTTTTGCAGCTAATACATATTGATCATTTTTAGCCTGAAGAATATTACCTCTTATAAGTCTTGCTGAGCCCATCCATCCAAATACTATCATAGCTATCATAACTTTATCTAGCCCAGTTCCTAAAACCGTAGTCAACACCATTGCTGATAACATAAATGGTATTGACATGAATATATCTGTAATTCTCATTAATACTTCATCAACCCAGCCACCAAAATAAGCTGAGATTGAACCAATAAATAATCCTATGATTGTTGCTGTTATAACAACAATCAACCCTATTTTAAATCCTGTTCTTGTACCCCATACTACACCATAATATATGTCCCTTCCATTACTTATTCCAAACGGATGTTCTTTTGATGGTGGTTGTGGAGTGTTTTCATATGTTACTATAGGCATTAAATAAGGGTCATAATTTAAGTCTTTTATATAATTTTCCTTTAAATCTTTGAAATATTTTTTTGCTGCCGGCAAAAACTCATCTATTGATGTTGTTTTTGAAGTAATTTCATCTAATTCTTTTTTCATTTTTTCCGCATTTTTTGCTTTTGCGAGGAAACCTTTTATTCCATTTTCAAGATCTTTTAATGCTTCATTGAATTTTTTAGAATCATCTTTGTTATTTTCAAGATTATCAAAATATGATGCATCTAAAATATATTCTTCTGTTAGAGGAGATAATGTTTCTATTAATTTTTTATAATTTTCGTCATTTCTGTTTGATTGATATTGCTTTAATGTTTCTTCTAATTTTCTTATATCATTTGCATAATCAAGGTAGAAACCATATGTGAAATCATAATAATCTGTAAAAGATGTTGTTAAATCTTCTATTATTGAAGGATTTTTTGTATTTTCAAGATTATTTATCATTGCTTCCATATCTTCTATTTCAGGATCTATTGGTATTTGAGGCGGAGCTAAAAGCGGTGCAAATGCTGCTACCAATATAAAAAAGATTAATAATATTATTCCTAACATTGCTGAAGGGTTTTTATAGAATTTTCTAAGCGCTCTTTTAAATTCTTCATTCATTTCTACTCACCTCACTCGTATCTAATTCTTGGATCAATTAATGCGTATGATATATCGATTATCAAGTTTCCAACTATCAAAAGCAATGATGAGAATAATAACATTCCCATTATAGAAGCATAATCGAGTTGTCCTGCAGCTTTTGCAGCAAAACTTCCTATTCCTGGTCTTACAAATATTGTTTCTACAATAATAACACCCATTATTAACCCAATAATCATGGAGCCAGCAACTGTTGCTACTGGTATTAATGCATTTCTTTTTGCATGTTTATGTATAACTACTTTTTCTGATAATCCTTTTGCTCTTGCAGTTCTTACATAATCTTTACTTAAAACTTCCAGCATTGATGACCTTGTAATTCTTATTAAGTATGCCCACCATAAGTAGGATAATGTTAATATTGGACCTATTAAATGTCTCAATCCGTCCCAAAATACGTCTATTCTTCCATTTAATAATCCATCAATAGTGATTAATTTTGTATATTGATGAAAGTCTGGAGATTTTATTATGTTTTCAATATCCAGACTAATTCTTCCAGGGGGGAACCATCCGAGCCAGCTATAAAATACCATTAATATTACCAGACCAAATACAAAATCTGGAAAGGACCATCCAACTATAGAAAATATTCTTATTAAGTGATCCTGCCACTTATTTCTGTGCAATGCTGCCTGAACTCCAAGCCACACTCCTATACCAATAATAGGAAAAATTGAAAATAATGCAAGTTCCACTGTCGATGGTAATCTGTTTAATATTGCATCAGTTACTGGTTCTTTACCCACTATCGACCAACCAAGATCACCACGTGCAACAGATTCGATCCATTTTACGTATCGCGTAAATGGATCATCGTTTAATCCATATTTTTCTTTTACCATTTCTAATTCTTCTACTGACATTTTATCAAGAGAATTAGGGTCCACATATGCAGCTAACAACTGGTCTTCTCCAAGCAATTGCATCATGGAGAAAACTATTAAGGTTACTCCGAAAATTATAAGAGGTAGTAATAATAACCTCCTGATAATATACGCCGTCATACAAGCACCTCCATAAAGATTTTATAAAACAAATTTATTATACCATAGAAATAAAACATTAAAGAAAAAAAATATTAAAAAACAAAAAAAATAGGGGAAGGACCTTCCCCTCCCCTTAAAATTAAAATTAAAAGTTATTAAATAAATTTTTCTAAATTATTCATCTGATTTCCAGTATGCGTAATAATCGTCACCTGGTCTAATTGAATTTGGATACCAACCTTTTAACCATTTTCTATGTACTCTTACACCTATTGGTTGATATAATGGAACACCTAATCCTTCTCTGATTACAAATTCCTGTACTTTTATATATATTTCTTTTCTTGCTTCAGGATCTGTTAATGATGCTGCTTCTTCTATCATTTCATTTAATGATTTTCCGCCAAAGAATGCCTGTGGTTTGTTTGCAAATTGTGCATATTTTTCACCAAAGTAATAACCATAGTCACCATTACTGTGGTAGAATGTGTAAATAAAGTTGTTTGGATCTGGATAATCTGCTAACCAACCTAAGATGTATAATGGCATTTTACCATTTTTTCTTGCATCTAAGAATGTTGGCCACTGAACACCTCTAACTTCTGCCTGGAATTTTGCATTTATTTTCTTTAAAGAATCTGCTAATAATTCTGCTGATTTTTGTCTTGCTGCGTTTCCTGTGTTGTAAAGTATTGTCATTTTGAAACCTTTTCTCCATAATTGTCCTCTAAATGCTCTCTTGAAGTATTTTGTTGCTTCTTTTAAATCGAATTTTGGTTTTGGTAAATTATCGTCATATCCTAAGAAACCTTTTGGCATTGCTGTTGGTACTAATTCGCCATATCCATCTAATACTTCATCGATCATCTTTTTGTAGTCAAATGAATATATGAATCCTAATCTTACATTTTTATCTGCAAAGAAATCTACAGGTATTCCATTTCCATCTAATTTTCCGCTTCCAATATATGGAGAATCTGGTTTTACCTGCCAATTGAAGTTTAATGTTGTTACAGATACGCTTGGTAATCCTTCGATAATTTCTATATCAGGATTTCCTTTTATCTGGCTTAAGTATTGTGCTGGAACTGCTACAATATCAGCTTCACCTTTTTCTAATAATGCTTTTCTTGTTGACCATTCATCTACTCCCCAGATAACTACGTTTTCAACTTTTGCTGGACCTCTCCAGTATTCTGGGAATGCTTTTAATGTTACTTTCTGTTCTGCTCTGTTCCATTCTACTAATTCGTATGGCCCTGAACCTATTTCTTTTGCATATAATGGTGAATCTTCTTTTTTCCAATCATGGAATTTCCACCATCCGTCTGCTTTTCCGTCCCATAATCCTAATCCCATTGCTGCTTTACTGTCTAATATTGCTCCCCATGATGAACCCTGAGCTATGATGTTTAAAAAGTATACTTTTGGTGCTGCTAAATGGAATACTACGTAATCTCCATCTACTTCTACTTTTGAATTTATATATTTTTCATAGAAATCTAATAATATCTGTTTTGCTTCATCATTTACTGGTTCTTTTGTTTCAGGATTTACTAATTCTGACCATGATTTTCCAGTTAATCCTTTTACTGCTGATTTTAAGCTGAAGTAATCTCCAAAGAATACTTCGTATAACATCCAGATTGGTCCTCCACCAGGATTTCCAATTAATGCTCTTTCAAATGTGTATTCTACGTCATATGGTGTTAATTCGTTTCCGCTGTGGAATTTAACCCCTTTTCTGATTTTGAATTTTACTGTATTTCCGTCTATTTCCCATGATTCTGCTATTCTTGGTTCAAATTCACTTAAGCTTGAACCTTTGTACTGAATTAAGTTATCATATACGTTATAAATAACTTCTCCACTTGCTGTATCATATGCTTGATGTGGATCTAATGTGTCTGGTTCCCCAATTGTTACGTCAACGATTGTATTGGGGTTCATAACTGCTGCAAATGTAAAGATAGAAAATACTAACAATAATGCTACTAAAAGTCTCTTCATACAGTCCCCTCCTTATATAAAATTTATTCCGGATATATTTTACCACAAAAAATCTAAAATTACAAATACTTTATCAAAGTTTCTTAGAGATTAAGTAGCTTCAACATTATTATCTTTCATATTTCATTATAATAAATTTTAACATTTATAATTTTCTTATTATTATGAATTTTCTTTCATAATCTCTTTATTTTGAGTTTTTACTTGTAAATTCTATGTAAATTGAATATATTTTATTATTTGAATTTTTCAAAAAGCAAAGATTTGATTCTTATTCAAGTTTTTTTACTTTCATCAGCAATATTAAGTAAAACTTTATAAAACTCTGGAAAAGAAATATTTACAGACACTGTATTGTCTATTTCTATTCCCTCTTCACTTATTAATCCAGCTATTGAAAACATCATTGCTATTCTATGATCATTATACGTTTTTATTTTCCCACCAATTATTTTCTGTTTTCCCTCTATTTCAAATCCATCTTTTAATTCTTTAATGTTAATTCCTATATTTTTCATATTTTCAATAACTGATGTTATTCTATCACTTTCTTTTACTCTCAATTCTTTAGCTTTTTTTAGTACTGTTTTCCCCTGTGCTTTAGCTCCAATTAAAGCTAATAAAGGTAGTTCATCTATGGCATTTGGGATTAATTTTTCAGGAATCACAATTCCTTTTAAATCATTAGAAGTTTCAGCTATTATTTTTCCAATTGGCTCTGGCTCGCTTTCATGAATTTCATAATAAATATTTGCATTCATTTTTTCTAATATTTTTAAAAATCCTATCCTTGTATGATTAAGATTTACATTATTTATTTCTATTTTTGCGTTTTGATGTAATATTGCAAGGGTTATAAAGAAAGAAGCTGAAGAAAAATCACCCGGGATTTTGAAATTTAATGGTTCAAGATCAGATTTTCTTATTCTAATTAAATCTTTTTTTATTTCAATATTTGCATTCATAAATTTTAATAATCTTTCAGTATGATCTCTCGTTCCTTTATCTCCTTTTATTATTGTCTCTCCATTAGCTTTTAAACCAGCAAGAATTATAGAAGATTTTAATTGAGCACTTGGAATAGGCATTTCATACTCAATAGACTTTAATTCACCACCTTTAATTATTAATGGCATTCTCTCATTTCTTGATTTTATTTCTGCCCCCATTAAATTCAATGGTTCAATTATTCTTTTCATAGGTCTTTTTGATAACGATTTATCTCCATATAATATAAATAGTCCATTTTTAGATGCTAAAAAGCCGCTCATTAAACGGGCTGTTGTTCCTGAATTTCCACAATATAATGGGCTTTCTATTTCTTTTATGTTTTTTGGTATTACTATCAGTTTGCTAAAATCTCCTTTGAATTTTACACCTAACTTTTTTAATATATTATATGTTCTTTTTGTATCATTAGCATTTAAAAGATTATATATTATACTTTCATTCTTAGCCATAGAAGATAGTATCAATGTTCTATGAGTTATTGATTTATCAGCTGGAACTATTATTTTTGCTCTTATTTTTCTTATCGGTTTTATCTTCATAATATTTCTACTCCAAAGGTTCTTGATATTTTCTTCAATTCTTTTACGATTGTTTCAAAACTTTTGAACATTAAACTTTGTTTTCCATCAGATAATGCTATTTGTGGATTTGGATGTATTTCAACCATTATTCCATGTGCTCCAACTGCTAAAGATGCTTTTATTAAATCAGGAATAATATCACTTCTTCCCGCCGCATGACTTGGATCTATAATTATTGGTAAATGTGTTTCTTGTTTTAAAACAGGTATTGCAGAAATATCCAATGTGTTTCTTGTTTTAGTTTCAAAAGTCCTTATTCCTCTTTCACATAATATAATATTTTTATTTCCTTCAAACGCTATATATTCTGCAGAATATAAAAATTCTTCTATTGTCATCATAAACCCTCTTTTTAATAATACTGGTTTATTTAATTTCCCTACTTTTTTCAATAATCCAAAATTTTGAGCATTTCTAGAACCAATTTGAATTATATCTGCACATTCATTCACCATTTTCAAGCTATCTTCATCTAAAGCCTCAGTAATTACTTTCAAATTATATTTTTCTGCTGCTAATTTCAAATACTCAAGTCCTTTTTTACCTAAACCTTGAAAAGAATATGGAGAAGTGCGCGGTTTAAAAACTCCTCCACGCATTATTTTTACATTTAATTCGGAAAGAAAATGTGCTGTTTCCTCTATTATTTCTTTATTTTCAACTGAACAAGGTCCAGCTATTATCGTAAAATAATCTTGTCCTATTTTTACATTTTCTAAATCAATAATTGTATTTTCATTTATTGATTTTCTATTCACTAATTTCAAATCCATTTTCTCCTCCAACAAAAAACTATTTTTATTTTTATTTTTATATTGTTAATTAATTATAATTAATATCTGTAATCTCAAGTTTATACCATGCAAAGTCTCCTTCTTTTAATTTCCAGATAACTGTTGCTTTAGTTGGAATTCTTATACCTTCGAACTCTTTATAACTATTTGGATCTATTTGTATAAACCAGTTTTCCAAAGTTGATTTACCTTTGCGTTCATAATAACGTTTAGCTTCAAAACTCACTATATCACCTTTTATGTTAAATTTAAATATTCCTGAAGCTGTAATTCCACTATAATTCATTACAGCTTTAACCGTTGTAGGATCAACCTGTTCCCATTGAATATATTTATTTAAAACCGCCGTAGGAAACCAAATAGTTTCTCCAAGATATCTTAACATCGTTCCCTGGTCTATTTCTTTTCCTTTAGAATCTACAACTGTTATTAAAGACAGTAATTTAATAAGCATATGCCCTTCCCCATTTATATATTTGTCTCTTCCTAAAAGGGATATACCTAAAGGAGCTTTAACATCAGCTACCCAGATAAAACCGGGCTTTTCCGTTTTAAACCACTGTTCAGCTCTAACATCCATCCATTTCCCCTCAAGAGTTGTGCGCATTTTTCCAATTTGTTTTAGATGAACTTGGTTAATAATATCTTTGCCAATTACATTAGATTGTTCAAGCCATTTTTGAATAATCGGTGGCAAGCTGTTGATCATTTCCTTTGTCATTATTTTTCTTTCAAAAATTGAAGGTATGACAAATGATTTTAATTCATTTTTTACCATCGTATTAAAATTCCAATTACCATAACCAATAATTATTCCAACTATAAGGATAATATTTGCTATTGTTCCATATTTTGCATCTTGCCAATACATAACGATAAGTACTTGCGAAAGTAAAATAGTTGGAACTGCAATTATCCACCACCAATCATAGTCTAATAAGAGAATAATTGCTACGATGATAAGTAATAAAGCAGAAATTAACCATAAAAGTCCTATTGATTTAGAAATATTTTGTGTGAGTTGATTTATTTCAACAAGCTGAAACGCTTTCACAAAACCCATTAAATGAATTAATCCATGGATGATAATGATAGATGCAAAAAGTATTTTTATCATAGTTTTTTATCCCCTTTCCCCATTATATAAATTTTTAATGCACTATAAAAAGTATATTATGAAAAAACTATTACACCTAAAAACATCTTACAAATTATTATAGCATCGATTTTTAAAAATTTATAGTAATTTTTGATTAAAAAAGCTTGTGCTTTTGCACAAGCTTTTTAATCTTTAAAAATTATCCATGAATATTCATAAGGTTTCAATTTGATTTTTGAGATTTTTTCTTTACTAAATAATTCAAAACCTTCACTTTTCAATTCAATACTCTTATTTTCCTCAGATAAATTATGAAAGGCCCACAACATTCTATTTTTTAATTTCTTTTTTACTACAAAAATAGATTTATTCTTTACAGGCACAACTTCACCTTTTTGTTCAAAAAACTCTATGTTTTCTTTCCTAATTTTCAACATATTTTTTACTGTATTAAATACAATATATTCTTTTGAACTTTTGTTTTTTAATTTTTTTTCAATTTCATCCCAATTAATAGGACCTCTATTTAAAAATCTTGAGTCTTTAAAACCTGTTTTTTCAACCATTTTATTATAAAAATCATAGTCATTTTCTAAAGCTATTTCATCTCCATAATAAATAATAGGAGAACCTTCTGTGGTAAACAATATAGAAAATGACAGTAAAACTTTTCTAATATCTTTATCTAATAATTCATATAATCTTCCTGAAATCCCTTCGCCTTCTCTAAACGTCCAAAGCCTATTTTTTAAATAATATTTATTCATCTTTTCTCTTTCTTCTTTTGTTACAAATTCAAGAGTTAACTCATCGTGACACCTTAAGAACGTAAACCATCTGCAACTTTCAGGAATATTTGGCGTGTTTTCTACCTTTAAAGCTTCAAAAACATGCATATAATTTTTTTCAGCTAATGTAAGAAAAATCTTTGGCATTAATGGAAAATGATATCCCGCATGACATTCATCCCCATTGCCAAAATATTCTACTACATCCCTTGGTTTCAAATTAGCCTCTGCAACTAATATTGTACCTTTTTCTAAATAATCTAATGAATTTCTAAAAATTTTTAATATTGTATGTGTTTGAGGTAAATTTTCACAATTCGATTCTTCTTCTTTCCATAAAAATGGGGCAGCATCCATTCTAAATCCATCTATTCCCATTTTTTTCCAGAATACTAATATTTTTATCATTTCAATTAGTACTTGTGGATTTTTATAGTTTAAATCTGGTTGAAAAGGATAAAATCTGTGAAAATAATAATCTTTTGTTTCTTCATTATATTCCCAATTGCTATTAACCATTCCCTTAAATAATAATCTTGCTTCTTTATATTTATCAGTATTTTCATTCCAGATATAATAATCTCTATATGGAGAATTTTTTGAACTCTTAGCTGATTTAAACCACGGATGTTCATTTGATGTGTGATTAATAGCTATATCAAATATTACCTTTATTCCTTTTTCATGGGCTTTATCAAGAAATAATTTGAAATCTTCATTGCTTCCAAGATCTTTTCTTATTTTATAGTAATCTTTGATGTCAAATCCTTGATCCATTAGAGGTGAATCCAAAACAGGTAATAACCAGATTGTGTTTATCCCTAAATCTGACAAATAATCGATTTTATCCGTTAATCCTTTGAAATTTCCTGCGTATAAATCCACATAAAGTGAATATATTACTGCCTTTTTATACCATTTGTAATCTAATTCTTTTTCGGAAAATTGTTGTTTTTCAGATTTTAAGTATTCAATTAATTCATTTAATTTATTTTCTGTACTTTTAGGATAAACATCATACCATAATTTTTCTATATGTTTTAACATATAAACACCTCTATCTTGGAATTTCTATTTTTGAATAATCACCTATTACCAATTTTATTGATTTTGGTTTCGAATCTGAGCTTATAACTGTGGCATTTGCTCCAATTATACTTGAGTCTAATCTTGTTTCTAAATGTGCTATTGTTGCTTTATCTAATATAATTGAATTTTCTAATTCAGCATTTTCTATAGTTACATTTTCTCCAATACTAGTATATGGACCTACATATGAATCAGAAATTAATACATTATCTCCTATAATTACAGGACCCCTAATAACACTATTTAATATTCTCGAATTTTTTCCTATTATTACATTTCCATGTATTGAAGAATTTTCATATACAATACCTTCGTTTTTACTTTCTTTTAACTGCTCTAATATTTTTCTATTTGCTTCTATTAAATCTTCCGGTTTCCCAGTATCCTTCCACCATCCATATACAATATGTGCTCCAACATTTTTATCATTTTCCAATAACCATTGTATAGCATCCGTTATTTCCAATTCCCCTCTCCATGAAGGTTTTATATTTTTTATAGCCTCAAAAACAATTGGTTTAAAAATATAGACACCTATAATAGCTAAATTAGATGGTGGATCTTTAGGTTTTTCAACAACACTTATAACTTTATTATCTTTTAATACAGCAATACCAAATCTCGATGGATCTTCAACTGGAGTTAAAAGAATAAATGAATCCATATCATTATTATCAAAATCTTTTATGAATTTTCCAAGATCTACTGTAACCAAATTATCTCCTAAATACATTAAGAATTCTTCATCTTTTAAAAACTCTTCTGAAATAGCTACAGCATGCGCTAAACCCTTTGGTTCCTCCTGAACTATATATGTTATATTTAATCCTAAGCTTGAGCCATCACCTAAAGTTGTTTCAAAATCAGATTTGTTATCAGGATTAACAACTATCCCAACGTCATTAATTCCAGCTTCCTTTATCATTTCCAAACTATATACTATAGTTGGTTTGTTTGCAATTGGTATTAATGGTTTTGCATTTGTAAAAGTCAATGGTCTTAATCTTGTTCCTTTACCTGCACACAATATTAACGCTTTCACAACAACACCCCCTGTAAATTTTTAATTATATCTTTATAGATATATGGATTTGAATAAATATTTTTTTTATTAAATATATTTGTCCTGTTACCATAATAATCAGTAATTATTCCCCCGGCTTCTTTTACTATTATATAACCAGCTGCAACATCCCAGGGATTGCCTTTTACCGAAATAAATGCATCAAAATATCCTGTTCCAACATATGCAATTTGTAATGCTGCGGTTCCCAACAATCTTATTCTCATAACCTTTGTCTCAAAGGCTTCAAAAAATTTAAACGTTTTTCCTCTTATGTTTCCCGTTGAAATCATAGCATCTTCTAAACTTTTGGACCAATTAGGAATAATTTTTTCATCATTATACTTTATGCCTTTATTTTCTTCGGCTGTTATAATTTGATTTATTACTGGAGCATATATTATACCATATTTTGGTTCATCATTTTCAACATAAGCTGCGGATATACAAAACATTGGTAGCATTTTAGAAAAATTAACAGTTCCATCTATTGGGTCTATTACCCAATATCCATTTGTTTTAGGTTTTTTATCTTTTCCGCTTTCTTCACCAAAAAAACCTATTTCAGGAAATTGCTTTGTTAATGCGTTATATAGATATTCTTGAACTCTTAAATCAAGAGAAGTTACTAAATCATGTTTTGATGATTTACTCGATATTGTAAATTCTTTTTCTCTCCATTCAAGAAGTTTTTTTCCAACTTCAATTACTTTTTCTTTCAAAAAATCAAATTCTTTCATTTTTCCACCCGCTTAACTAAAATATTATTTAATCCTGTTTTTATACATACACCACATAATGTACATATATCCCATCGACAATCATCTGTTGTTTTTCCATCTGTTGCTTTTTTCATCTCGTTATTTATAAAATCATCCTTTAATAAAATATCTATTATTTTCCATGGTAATTCATCAGTTTCTATTTTTTCAAGATATTTTTTAGTATCAATGCCTAATTCATTTATTTTTCTTGCCCATTTTCTGAAATCAAATTCTTCATCCCACTCATCAAATATTGCATTTTCCTCTAATGCTACTTTATATATTAATTCCGATATTTTTCTATCTCCTCTTGATAATAATGCTTCAATTAAACTAATGTACGGATCATGAATCTTCAGTTTTGCAAATTTTCTTATCTCATTTAATATTTTTATTTTTTCTTTTATCTCTTTTGGTTGATAAAATCGCTCTTTTTCAAAAGGTGTGTGCGGCTTTGGAATAAATATCGATACATTTACTGTTATATCCTTTATTTTTATTTCTTTTTTTATTTTTTTTGTTAATTCAACTATGGCTCTCACATCTTCTTCTGTTTCTGTTGGAAGACCTATCATAAAATATAATTTTATTCTTCTCCAGCCTGAGTTTTTTGCATATTTTACCACATTGAATATTTCTTCTTCTGAGATATTTTTGTTTATTACATCTCTTAACCTTTGAGAACCAGCTTCTGGTGCAAAGGTTAGTCCTGTTTTTCTTGCACCAGATATTTTGCTTCCGATTTCTATTCCAAATTTATCAACTCTACTTGAAGGAAGTGATATGGAAATTCTATTTTCTTTAAGAAATGGTTCTAATTCATTTAAAACATTTTCCAAATCAGTATAATCTAACGTGCTTAAAGATAATAGGGATAGTTCATTATAGCCTGTCTTTTCAAGCGTTTCCAAAGATAAGTTTATTATTTTTTCTGCTGTTCTTTCTCTTACAGGTCTATAATAAAACCCAGCATGACAAAATCTACATCCTCTATTACATCCCCTCATTATCTCTACTATCGCTCTATTATGTATAGTTCTAATTTTAGGAACAATTTGTTCAGTTGGAAATGACGTATTATTGAGATCCCTAATTTTTCGTATTTTTATCCTTTTCTCATAATCAGGAACTACAAACCCTGATTCAGTCTCCTTTAATTTATAATATTTCGGCACATAAAAACCTTCTGTTTCATAAATTCTTTTTATTTTTTCTTCTCTGGTTATATCGCTAGATAATATTTCTATCAGATCATCTATCACCGCTTCACCATCGCCATTATAAAAAGCATCGATAAAATCAGCAATGGGTTCCGGATTAGATGCACTAGGGCCGCCTGCTATAATTATAGGATCATTTTCTGATCTATCTTTAGAATATATTGGTATATTTCCAAGTTTTAAAGCATGAATAATATTTGTATATGAAAGCTCATATTGAAGCGTTATTCCAATTAAATCCATTTCTTTTATCGGTGTATATGTTTCCAGAGTATATAACGGAATATTTGCATTTTTCATTTCTTCTATCATGTCTTTCCAAGGTAAAAAAATTCTTTCCGCAAAGACATTTTCCTTTTGATTAAATGAATGCATTAATATTTGAAATCCCGTATGAGACATTCCAACTTCATATAAATCTGGAAACATCAATCCGATTCTTATTTTATTTTCCACTTTTTTTATTCTTAAATTATATTCTCCGCCTATATATCTTGCAGGTTTCCTAACTCGATGTAAAACTCCAGATGCAAATAACCACTTTCCTATATTCATATATTTCCTCCTAAAACCATTTTATGATTAAGTATATCATAATTGTTTTTAATATATGTAAAATTTAGAAAAAAACTTTTTGATTAATCTATGTTAAATATGGTATAATAAATTGTAAACACAATCATAAAATCAGGGGGTGTTATGTATGAAAAGGTTGTTTTTGATTATTTCTATTCTTTTAGTTTCTCTATTTGTATTTTCAGAAGAAGTTATCACGTTAAATCTAATTGAAGCATTTTCAAGTCCGTGGAGAACACCTACATTAAACAAAATAATTGAAATGTTTGAAACATTAAATCCCGGAGTAAAAATAAATGTCATCTCACCACCTTATGAGACAGCATATCAAAAAATAAATTTAATGGTTAGCACAGAACAACCACTTGACATTGTAGAAATTGGAGATTGGAATTTAAGCACTTTAGCTGCAATGGGAAAATTAGAAGATTTAACTCCTTATATTAATAATTGGCCAGAAAAAAATGATTTAATAGATGGGGTTTTAGAAGCTGCAAGTATATATAAAAATACACCTTATTTATTGCCTCATGGAATATTTGTAAAAACGCTATTTTATAGACCTGATATTTTATCTAAATACGGATTTAAAAATTACCCTAAAACAATGCAAGAAATGTACGATATGGCAAAAAAACTTACAAAATCTGGGAAAAATCAATATGGTTTTGACTTCAGAGGAAAAGGATACCCTACTGCATTTATAGATATTGTAGTAACTTCTTTCTTTGATGATATTGATCCAAATAATATGTATTTAACAAAGGATGGGAAATTAATTTTTGATGACCCTAGAGCTATTGAAGGTTTAAACTTTTATGTTAGCTTATTTAAAGATACTGCTCCAAAAGATTCTGTTAATTGGGGATGGGATGAACAAGTTAACGCTTTTGTTTCTGGTATAACTCCGCTATTATTCCAGGATCCTGATACCACTGGCATGCTAAATGAAATGTTAAAACCTGGGCAATATAAAACTGCCCCCTTGCCTGTTGGTGTAAGCGGAAAATCTTATCCAACATTTGGTTTTGTTGGATGGGGAATACCAACATATTCCAAACACAAAGATTTAGCATGGAAATTTATAAAATTTGTTAGTTCTTCAGAAATCAACGGATATTGGAGTAAGAGTTATGGTGCTTTACCTATATTAAAGTCCGTCTATAAATACGACTCATATTTTAGTTCTAATATTTTCGAAGGATGGACAGAAATGTTTAAAGATCCTAAACATTATCAATTCACACAATATTCATTAGATAATGAAAATTGGGGAAAATGGAATGAATTCCAGGAAAAAACAATGCAACAGGTATTATTGGGAAAACTTTCTGTTGTTAGATGTTTAAAACAATGGTCAGACTTCTGGAAAGATGCTGGTATTAAATAGGTGATTAAATGAAACAAAGAAAATTTATTATACTTATGCTATTGCCAACAATTCTTTTAATTTCATTTATTATTTTATACCCCACGATAAGTGGGGTTTTGCTTTCTTTCAAAAATTATTCTATTTTTAATTTTGGAAAAGTCAAATGGGTAGGTTTTGAAAATTATAAAGAAATCTTTTCTGATGTTTTTTACATTGATATTATCTGGAATACAATAAAATGGATTTTCTTTTCTGTATTTTTTCAATTAATCTTTGGGTTTATTCTGGCATTATTAATGAAAGAACCGTTTAAAGGAAGAGGATTATATGCAGGGTTTGTTTTTTATCCATGGGCAATATCTGGTTTTGCTATAGGACTAATATGGTCATGGTTACTTAATGGTCAATTTGGAGTAATAAACGATATATTATTACGAATAGGCTTTATTAAAGAAGGTTTTAACTTTTTATCTGATCCGTCATTGGCAATGTTTTCTGTTATATTGGTAAATGTATGGTATGGCATACCATTTTTCGCTATTATGATTTTAGCCGCATTGCAATCAATACCAGATTCATTGTATGAGGCTGCCGAAATTGATGGCGCAGGATATTTCACAAAACTTTTTAAAATAACTATTCCATATATTAAACCTACATTAATAAATACTATTTTATTAAGAATAATATGGGTTATGAATTTCCCTGATGTTATATATGGAATGACTCGAGGCGGACCTGCTGGAAGCACAGAAATATTATCAGTAAAAATGATTAATACTGTATTTTATGAATCAAATTATAGTAAAGCTGCTGCTCATGGTGTAATTATAGTTACTGTTCTTGTATTATATACTATTATGTATTTAAAATTGACTTCTAAAAAGGAGTTTTCATTATGAAGAAAAAAACAATATGGCAAATTGTACGATTTATATTATTAGCATTATTTTTATTATTTGCTATATTTCCTCTTTACTGGATTATATTAACTTCATTTAAACCTGTATATGAATTATATACATTTCCAATAAAATATTGGACAAATAATCCAAGTTTATACGGATACAGAAAATTATTTGAATTTGTTAATTTCAAACAATATTTTTCTAATAGTATTTTTGTTTCTTTAATTGCAGCTTTTATCTCAACAATTTTTGCAATGTTAAGTGGGTATATATTATCTCGAAAAGAGTTCAAATGGAGATATATTGTTATTTTATATCTATTTTTCTCCCAAATGATACCGTCATACCTAATTATGGTTCCACAATACATTATGTTCTCAAAATTCCATTTGATTAATAAATTAATTAGTATAATAATAGTATATAGTGGTTTTGGTGCAGCATTTAGCACAATTATGGCTAAAGGTTTTTTTGATAGAATTCCAAAGAGCATAGAAGAAGCTGCTTTAATTGACGGATGTAATGAAATACAATCATTATTTAAAATTACTGTTCCATTAATGCTTCCTGGATTATCTGCAATTTTAAGTTTTTCGTTTGTTAATAACTGGAATGAACTATTTACAGCTGTTATGTTTTTAAACACTGCAGATAAATATACTGTCCCTGTTGGTTTATATTCAATTGTATCAAAAGCAGGAATTCAATGGAATGTGTTATCTGCAGGCATAGTTATAGCTCTTTTGCCAACTATAATTGTTTTTTCCATTGCACAAAAATATATTATATCAGGTTTAACTCAAGGAAGTTTAAAGGATTAAAAACAAATCCCGGTAAAACCCGGGATTTGTTTATTGAATAGGCGAACTTTCCAACCAACTTTCAATTTCAACATTATATAGCTTATTCTTAATTTCTTCCTCATTTGTTGTTCCCCAGAAATTTCCATTTACTCTAACAGTATTAGACGTGTTGTTGTATATATTGTATGTCTTATTATCAAGATAATTTCCTGAAATTTCTTGTTCAACATCTGGAGAAACAAATTGATTAAAGTAAATTCCATAATTATTATTTATTAATTGGTTTCCTTCAAAGGTTAGTAACGCTCCATTATCAATATAAATTCCATAATCCAAGTCTTCAAAATCGGAATTTTTGAACCCTATCATTGCACCATTTCCAATATATACACCTTTTCTACTATAATTTGTATCAGATGAATCATTTGTAAATCTGCAATTATCGAAAATCATTGAATAAGAGGAGTTGTAATACAATAAATATTCATTATAGAAATTATTATTATAATTATTTTTAAAATCAATATTATTAAATTCTATATTCCCAGAAATATTCCCATTAAACTGCAAATAAGCGATGGTTGAATCTTTTGTTAACAAATCACCACCAAATTCATTAATACTATAAAATTCTTTGATTACACTAGACTCAATAAATACATTTTTGACTCCCCAGTTGCTATTTAATTCTAATGATTTAAGTGTTGAATTTTTAATAATAGTTGATATTTCGCCTCCATATACAATTAACCTTCCTATTTCAGAATTATCAATTGTTATATTGGTATAATAGTCAATATTAATACTATTACTACTTATCGATGAATTATTAATATTTACATCAGTATAACTAAGAGTATCATAATTATTTACTGTAATAGTGCTTTCATTAATTTCAGCATCAATATAATTAAAACCAAGACTTCCAACAGAAATGTTCGAATTATTAATTGTAATTTTTGTATTATTTTCACTATTTCCATCATTATATCTATTAACATTATCATTTGGTGTTAATTGAGAAATGGAATAAGCGCTAACATTTTCTAAATTAACTTTTGAAGAATTATACATCAAAAATGCTTGATCTATTGATGATATTTTTGAATTTTGAATATTTAATTCTTTGTTTTCATGAACAATAAATCCTTTATTATTAAGTACAATAGTAGAATTGCTTATTACGGCTTCGCCATTTATATCCATAAATGCATCTGCATAACCTGATTTGACATAATCAAATTCCACATAGCCTCCTTCTTCAATCTTTATACCATTCCATTTTCCTTTGATTAAAATAGATGTATCTGGTTTTAGGTATATTAAATTATCTTCACTACCATTTAATACTAAAGTACCTCTAACAATAATAGACTTATCTTCGGCGATTTTTAATGTTACTCCTGGTTCTACTGTTAATTTCCCTATGATTATTAAGTCATCTGTTATTTCATATTCTTTTTCTGAACTTTTTATTACTGAATTTAATATTATTTTTCCTGATATTTCATGTCCTAATACTACATCTTCATCTGTTGGCTCTTCTGCTAAACTATTTGTTGTGTCTATTGTTCCTTCTGTTTTTGCTTCCCCTTCTGCAAAGTAGTTGTATTGTGCGTTTATTTCTCTTGTTACTTCTGATTTGATGTCTGTTGTGTTCCCTTTAA
>NZ_LBFB01000017.1:0-51252 GCF_013363285.1 Marinitoga sp. 1154
CGTCTCAATTAAAAAAAGCTCTTAAAGAAAATAGATTAGAAACAAGATTAAAACATTTTTCGAAATACAAAGTATTAATAATAGACGAAATAGGATATTTGCCAATTGATACAGATGCTTCAAACTTATTTTTTCAATTAATATCAAAAAGATATGAAAAGCACAGTACAATAATAACAACAAATATGTCATTTTCAAGTTGGGGTGAAATATTTGGTTCTCCAGTTTTAGCTCAAGCTATATTAGACAGATTATTACATCATTCTCATGTTATTTCAATTAAAGGTGAATCTTACAGACTAAAAGAAAAAATGGATTTTTTTGCTAATTCTGTTTCTAATTCTTAATCCCTTTTTTGTACATTTTTATTTTCCCTTTTTTTAACATTCTTGTAGTTGTTTTTACACTTTGAGAAGGGTATTGAGAAAGGTATTGAAAAAGGAAATTTTGAAGGCGAAAAAACAATCGCAAAAAGTCTTTTATTCAAAAAATTTGGAGATAATATTGTTCCATACTTAAATAACCTTGATTATTTGGATATAAAAACAATTGAAGATTTAACTAACAATATCTTTGATATTACTCTTGAAGAGGCTATTAACCTTCTTAAAAATTCATCTAATTAAATTAATAGATATTTTCAATTAAATAGACAACGCCAGGAATAACTCCTGGCGTTGTTGTATATGCTTGGATATCGTAATAAAAATAAAAAAAACATGGGAGCTACTATAAATTATAAATGTTTTCTATATCTTTTGGGCTAAATAAATATAAATTACTGCCTTTTAATTTGAGAAGTTCATTTGAAAATCCACTTTTTGAAAAAATAGCATATATTATATTTTTGTTTTTTACATTCAAAAATTCACTTCTTAATCTTAATTTATCATATACATCGATATCTACTTTTTTATTTGTCCATTTACATTCAGTAAAAACAATATTATTTTTATCATACGCGACTATATCTATATCATATGATTCATTTTTCTTGTATGGAACTCTTCCCCAAATTTTTCCAATCTTCTCTGGTGTAAACCCAAATAAATCGGGATTTTCCATAATGAATCTTTTACTAATTTCTTCAAATTGAAACCCCATAAATGTATTAAAAGTATCTTTAATTTTTTCAATTGCTTTTTGAGGTGCAAACTCCATTAATGAATAATTTTTATATATGTGATAAAAATAAAAATTGTAAAAACTATCTTTTATAACATATCTAAAGTTTTTGCTATTTTTCCCAAATAATGATTTTTCTTTTACAATTATCTCGTATATATCACTTAATTCATTAAGAAATTTTGGCAAATTTGTTTGTGGAATGCCTGAAATATCTGAAATTTCAGAACTTGTTCGCATTCCACCTGATAGAGATTCTAATATGGAAAAATAGGATCTATGTTCTGAACCAAATTCAGTAATTAATATATTTTTTGCTTCTTCCTTTAAAGGGGCAAAATCATCAACAAATAATTCATAGACCAAATCTTTTAAATTTTTTTTGTTTTGAAACAACCATAAATATTTAGGTATTCCACCTGTTATTCCATATATTTCTAATGATTCTATAATATTATAACCAAAGTCCTTTAACATAATTAAAGAATCCATTAAAGAAAAATCTTTGATTTTTAAAATATAATCATTTCTTCCAAACATAGGCATTTTCTCATCTGTAAATATTTTCTTTATCATTCCTACATATGATCCTAGAACAATTAATTTATTATTATTTCTATTTTCATCCCAAGCATGTTGAAGTGCATATAAAATTTCTTTGTTCACTTTAAAGAAATTTTGAAATTCATCAAAGATAATATATTTAAACTTTTTAAATAGATCAGAAAACAGGTCATACCAATTTGTATATATTCCCTTTGAAAATAATAGACTAATTTCTTTTAATAAAGTTTCTTCTTTTTTTGCTTCAACAAAAAAATAAAATGTATTTTTTTTGTTTTTATAAACCTCTTTAATGAGAGTAGTTTTTCCAATTCTTCTACGACCGTATAAAACAATAAAAACCTTTCTATTTAATTCATTTATTTTATTGAAGAAATCAATTTCCTTTTTTCTGTTATAGAATTTCATAATCTCATCCCCATTATTCTAATAATAATTATACTAATCAGAATTATTCTAAACAGTATAATTATAATACTATTAATAATGAATGTCAACTATTAATTCAATAAAAATAAATCTTTGTGCAATGACTTTTTATTAGTAAAAAAAGATAAAACAAAAAATTAACTATATTAATATATCAGGTGATATATTAATTGAGTAATTATTATTAATTTTAGAAATATAAAATTAACAGCAAATTTACCACGTTTTTGTTTACTTTTTTTTTTTTTTTTGATAAAATAATAAGTGAATAAATTAATATTTTCTGCTGGTGCCAGTTTTATTAATCAAAAAGTATTGGAGGGATGGTAGTGAAAAAGTGGTATGTTTTTATTATATCGATGATGTTATTTGTGACAAGTTTAAATGCAGCTACGATTATAGGTAGTGAAGAAAATAGAAGCTTAAATAATGTCAGCTCTAAAATCGATAAGACATTAGAAATTCAAATTGACAATAAAGTTATAAAATTTATTCCAGAAAATAATATTCCAAAAAATATAAAAGTTTTTTGGGTAAAAGATATTGCAGAATTAAAGAAAATTATTAATGAAATATATTCATTAAAATTAGTACATAGTAAGAAAAATTTTTTAGATAATAAGATTTCGAATACATTAAACATAACTAATCGTACGCATTTTAATTATCTTTTTGATACTTCGGAATATAAAAACAGATGGAACCAAACTGTATTAAAAGTAGTGTTAATTGGAAAGTACTTTTATAATAATAAAAAAGTTACAAGTATAAATGTTAATTTGGAATCTTATACATATAGACCAGGATGGGAGATTGTATCAATGAATAAAAATTATGGTGGAATAGGTTATGATTATGCCTGGGCTTCTGGAGAAGTTGTTTTTAGATTTTATTTAGGAATACACCCCATAGGTGTAACTATTATAACGAAAACATTACATGTTTATGATCAGGCTTTTATTAAATAAAGGGGTGATTAGATGAATTTAATAAATAAAATAATAAAAATAAATTTAGCTATTATATTATCAATAATATCTGTTGTGTTAATTTTTCAGGTAATTTCAATTTTCAGTATTGCAGGCGGTGAAGAAATTTCATTATCAGAAAATAAAATTATAAAAGATATAGTAGATAATTATATGAAAATCGAATTTTATATAGAAAAAGCAAAAAAAGGTGAAATTATTGATATAGAAAAAATAAATAATTTATTGAATGAAATAGAAAATTATAAAATAAGATTAAAAAGAGATATTCAAAAATATTTTCAGGAAGATATGTCATCTGCTGAATAAAAATAAGAAAAACTCATTCTTTCACAGAAATAACCATATAAAATAAAAAAAGGTAAAAAAAGAAAATAAAAAACAAAAGTCATTTTTGACTTCGTCAAAAAAATTATTATTAAAAAGATAAAAAACGAAATCAGGAGTAAGATACTTTAAAGACCTTTTGCAACTTTTCTTCGAAAAGCTGTTTAATGAAAAATAATTATTAAAATAAAAACCGAATAATTTTTGACTTTGCCAAAAAGTTAGGTAATGTTAGCTTTGAATTGAGGACCATTATCAGTTCTAATAATTAAATTTTGAGGGGTAGCATTTCTAAATTTAATAGCCTGTTAATAAATAAAATTTTTAATTTTATTTATTACGGATTTGAGAAAAAAAGTTAAGAAAAAGATGGTTAAAAAAGAGGTGCTTTAAGCACCTCTTTTTTAATAATGTTTAATATAATGAAATATTTCTACGAATTTTTCTATAGAGATATTTTCTGGTCGTATTTTTGGATCTATACCACATTTTTCTAATATATTATCAGTTTTATCATTAAATAATATTTTTAAATTATTTTTTATAGTTTTTCTTCTTTGTGAGAATGCAATATGAACAAACTTAAAAAATCTTTTTTTATTTATATCTGGAATATTTTTTTTAGGAGTTAATTTAACAACAGTTGAATCTATTTTCGGATTTGGTATAAAAGCGTGTGGAGGAATATCGAATAATTTTTCTACATTGCAAAAAAATTGAACAAATATACTTAAAGGGCTGTAATTTTTGCCGGATTTTGCCAGCATTCTTTGGCTATATTCTTTTTGTACCATGAGTATTGCAGACTGAAAATTTGGAGTTTCAAGAAATATTTTTTCCAGAATTGGTGATGTTATATAATATGGAATATTTGCTACATATTTTGGAGAAGATACTTTCGATAAATCAGCTTTTAAGAAATCCATAAATTCTATTTTTATATTATTAAAACTTTTAAATCGCTCTTCTAATAGTGGTTTTAAGCGCTCATCAATTTCAAAAGCTAGTATGGTTGCACCGCTATTAATAAGTTCTTCTGTTAATGTACCTGCCCCAGCTCCTATTTCTATAACAATATCGCCTTTTTTTATTTCTGCTTTTTCTACAATTTTTTTAGCGTATTCCTGTGTTGATAAGAAATTTTGCCCGAGGCTTTTTTTGAGGTATATGTTATATTTTTTTAGCCAATCACTTGTTTTCATAAAAAACTCCCTTCACTTGACAAATTAAAAAAAATGTTGTATAATATCGAAAAAACAAAATAATAACGATTAAATAGAAATATAAACGAATATCAACCAAAAACAACTTTTTAATTCCCCCTGTTTAACCCTTGGCAGCCAAAAAGGCTGCTTTTTTTATATTTTTTTCAAATAATTTATTATATAAATTTTCCAGATGTTCCTGAATACTATAAGCAAAGGTATTGTAATTAATACACCAACTACACCATACATTTGCCCAAAAATTAATAATGAAACTAAAATGAGAAACCAGTTTAAATTGACCTTTCCTCCAGATATCCTTGGGGATAATATCCACATTTCTAGTTGATTGGCCAGGGTAATAATTATAATCCCTTTTACAATACCCATTAATCCAAAGTTCGTAAAACCAAGGAGTAAAATAGGAATTGCAGTAATGAATATTCCGAGATAAGGGATAAAATCTGTGATTCCTGCTAATAATCCCAGAAATAAAGGGTATGGAAATCCAAATATTAATGATGTAAACCATGTTATAACGCCAACAAAAAGCGCAGTGATAATTTGTCCGGAAACAAATTTTTTTAAATCTCTAATGGTAATAATTAAAAATCTCTTTGTTTTTTTTATATCGGAATTTGGGAAAAACTTATCTATAATTTTCCATAAACGTTTATTGGCAATGGCCATGTATGCTGAAGCTACAATTAAAAGCAATCCAACTGTTATAAAATTGGAGATATTTGATGCGAGGTAACTGGCAAATTGTATGATTATATTTTTTAAATATGTTCCTGTAGTATCAAGTAATGTGTTTATTACTTCACCTGTTGTTCCCGGTATATTATTAAAGTCTATATTTTTTATAACATCAAAAGCCTTTTTTCCTTCTTCAACGGTTATTGGAATTAAACTATAAAAGGAATACACTATGGCACCGTAAAAAATGAGTGAAGCCATTGGAACTGTAACTTTTCTTGAAATTTTTAATTTTTCAAGATATGATGCTATTACATCTATTAATATTGTAAAAAACAAAGCTACAACAAGACTTCCGACTATTGTCGGAAATAATTTTAACAATATCAGGAAAAATATTAAATAAGCAACTAAAAACCAGAAAGATTTGGGCATAAAATCACCTTAAAAAAATAATTTTTTTATACTTTATTTGTATGTCAAATTCAGTAAAAATAACATCGTATTCATTTTTTAAATCTTCGAACAAAGTAGTTGAAGTTTTATTTCTTTTATAATACCACCAAAAAACATATGGATCTTTTGCGAGAATATCAGAATTGTTATATATATTGCTATTTTTAATAATAACATCATTAATTAGGATATTTGTTGAATCTAACTCTTCAATTTTATAAGGATTTTTAATATTTAAATTTATACCAATATTTGGGTTATCAAGAAACATTTGTAATATAAATAGGGCACTGTTTTGATCTTTAGCTTTTTTAGCTTTCTTAGAGTTTAAAAAATTCTTTGTTAATGAATAACTTTGTCGTGTGGTTAAACGTTCATCCATTAAAACAACATCTGTATTAAAATTATTCTTTAATTTTAAACAAAAGTCTATTGTTTCGAATGTTTGTTTTGAATATCTTCCAGACATGGATATTGGAAGTCCAACTACAAATATATCCTTATCCTTATAAATTTTATTTAATTCCTTAAATAAAAATTTTGTTTCAAATGTTCCTTTTATTGTTGCTATTTTTAAAACTGCGTCTCCTGTGGCTATACCTGTTTTGCTTAGTCCATAGTCAAGTCCAATATACTTCAAAACTTTAACATCTCCTCAATAATATCTGTTTTTGTTTTCTTTATCTCGTATTTAATATCCATATTTTTTAGAATCTGTTCAACTATTTCCTCATCTTCATTCGATATTGCAATAATAGGGAATCCCCCCAGAGGGAAGAATTTAGAAAAAATCTTATTTTTTCTCAATTTGTCTAAAACCTTTACAAGATATTTTTGTTCTACTTTTATATACATATTTAAATCTTTTGTGGTCTTTTTCATATTATTTTACCTCCGCAATTTGATTGTTTAATAATGAAATTAGGCTTCTTGATTTGAAATTTAAAAAAAATCTAATTGAGTTTTTAAGAATCCACTTATCTAAAATACTTTCTTTCGATTTGACATTTTTATGTATTAAATCAAGTCTGAAATTTTCCATAGTTTTAAGTCCGTTTGATGTATTTATTACTATACCGGAATTAATTAATTCATCTATGATGTTTTTTACCAGCTCAATATCATCATTAAAATATTGTTTTGAAATAGTGTTTATATTTATACTATCATTTTCTTTTATTATTTCATAAACCTTTTTCATAATTTCCGTAGAAGGATATGTTCTTGAATAATCATACATAAATTTTGTAGAAAAGTCTGTATTATATGCCATAACAAATATAATATTATCTTTTTTATTATGAGGCCAGGATGAAATTAGATCAAGCAGTTCTATACGCGTTTTTGGAACGTCATATAACATAATTATCGAATTCCTGTCTTTTTGTTCAAGAGACAATCCATCGTTGGCAAATTCTGAAATTAATATTCTTGAAGGTCCTTTTTTATTTAATTCTCTGATATTTATTTTTTCAAAAAATGTGTGTGTGTGTGAATAATATATAATATAATCCTCTGAATATTCATAAGTGGTTGATATATATGATTTTAAATTTATATAGGGTTTTACATTATTGACTATAATATTTAAGTTTTTTGAGTTATATAAATAATCCTTTATCAATTTAAATTTATTTGAATTTATTTCCTTTACTACCTCAAAAGATGGAACATTGGTATTTACGTTTGCTACTCTGTAACCGCTTAATTTAAAAAATTCTTTTATACTTTCATCATAAAATGTTCCTAATATATTGATATCGTAAAATCGTGTTCTTATAATTTTTCTGAATTGTATGTATTCGGGAATATTAGCTATTATTGGATGAGAAAATGAATATATTGGTTCATCTATTAATAATTTTCTGGAAAAATCATTTAATCGCTGAATATTTTGAATATATGCCGGAACAGTGATCAAAATTACTTTTTTGCTTTTCAATATAGAATTTTCAACCTTTGATTTTTTATTATAGTAAATATTTTCAGAAGATATATATTGAGTGATTATCTTATAGGTATAATCGAGTAATAAATGAGATGAACCTATAATTATTAATTTTTCACCACTTGATATCGTATTCTTAATTTTTTCGATTAATAGTGTATTTTTAATTTTTATAGGAGCAAAGATAGCATTTCTTGCTTGATTTATCATATCGAGCAATATTTTATATTTATAATTAGCAAGATGATGGACATTGTCTTTTGCATGTAATGAAATTAATAAATTACCAGAATTTCCTTTTTCTGTTAATGAATCACCTATAAATTCTATATCCTTTACATAAAATTTTAAAACCTTTTGATTATTATAAAAGGTTCTTTCTATTCTAAAATTGCCAACGATATTACATTTCATATTACCAGACAATGTTTCTTTTTTGTTGTTTAATATGCCATATCCAACAACTTCAAATATCATCCCTTTTTCTGTTCTTGCAACAGCTGCAAGATTTTCTTCCTCAGCACCAAATATTTTTACCCTTTCCAGCGAAACGTTTCGTATTAAAAATATTGGCTCTGGATTTTTATATCCATAAGGTTCTAATGCTGTGATGTCGTCAAAAAAGGTACTCCATAAATTTTCAATTTCCATATCAATATCTATTTCAGATTCAGGTTCTTTATTACCATATATGTTTGCATAAATTTTATTTATTTCATCTCTTAAATATTCGATTTTTTCAGAATCAATAGTAAAACCTGCGGCCAATTCATGCCCGCCATATTCTTTAAAAAAATCTTTATTTTTTTGAGTAAGATTTTTCATCAATTCTATCAGACTAATTCCCTGAGGACTTCTTGCAGAACCTTTTCCGGTGTTATCATTAGAAGTGGTTGAAACAAGTAAAACTGGTTTGTTAAATTTATTAGAAAGTTTTGAAGCAACTATGCCTAAAACACCCAGATGCCAATCTTTACCACTTAATACAATAACTTTTTTATCATGATAATCGGGATTAATATCCATTAAACTTAATGCGGATTTATATATTCTACGTTCATGTTTTTGTCGTTCTGAATTTAAATCGAGTAATTGTTTAACCTTTTTTTCCAAATTTTTATTTTCTTCAGTCATTAAAAGCTCAAAAGCCTTCATGGCATCAGACATTCTTCCAGCTGCGTTTATTTTTGGAGCAATTTTATACGCAACTACATATGATTTCACATCTTCGGGAACAACACCAATTTCTTTCATTAAATATTTTAATGCAGGATTAGGATTGTTTCTCAATTTATCCAGACCTTTTTTTACAAAAAATCTATTTTCGGACCTTAGCGGGACAATATCAGCAATTGTTCCAAGGGCTACCAGGTCAATCAACGAAAAAGGATCGAAATCGTCTTTATTTAGAGTTTTATGAATTGCAAATAATACCTTAAAAGCCACTCCAACACCTGATAATCCTTTAAATGGATATTCGTCATCCTTTCTTTTTGGATTGACAATCGCATCAGCATCAGGTAAAATATTTTGTGTTTCATGATGATCCGTTATTATTATTTTCATTCCTTTTTCTTTTGCGTGTGAAACTTCATTTAATGATGTTGTGCCACAATCCACAGTAATTATATTTTTATATCCTTTTTCATAAAGTTCATCTATTGCCTCTATGTTTAAACTATAACCTTCATCTATTCTATTTGGAATATAAGCTTCAATATCCCAACCAAGAGCTTTAAATCCCTGATATAAAACCGCAGCAGCTGTTACACCGTCAGCATCATAATCACCATAGACCACAAGCTTTTCTTTTTTTTCTTTTATATCAATAAGCAAATCAACAGTCTTATCCATATCTTTTAATAGAAATGGATCAATTATAGATGATTCATCTGGATATAAAAATTCCTCTATATCCTCTTTGGTTCTTATTTCTCTGGAAATAAGTAATTTTATTAAAAATTCTGATAAACCCGTTTCCGCAGCCAGTTTTCTGGCTAACTTTAAATTTTCTGTAAATAAAGGACTACCTGAGTCCCAATAGACCCTCCAATTCTTTTTCAAAATATTCTCCCCTCTCTATTTATTTTTTTTATTTTGTTATAATTATACAAAATTTTTGCTATAAATAATATTAGGAAAATATTCCATTAGCTTTAATTTAACGTTAATTCGTTTATCCTGTATGAATAAAAGGTTGTGGGATGTAACAATTTTAGAAATATCATGGTATAATAAAATAAACGAATTTTTGGGGGTGAGGTTATGCGAAAAATACCTTTTATTTTAATTGTATTGGTATTTGCAATATCTATTTTTGCAGAAGATAGTAGAAAAACACTATTAATATACTCAAAAGGCTATTCAACATTGAGTACGAAAGTTGAACACAAACTAAAAGAAAGATTACTTGATATGGGAAAATATCGATTAATCGAAAGAGATTTAAATGTATTAAGTGAAGTAGAAAGAATATTAAGTGGAATAGCCAATAAAAAAGACTTTAAAATGAATCAATTGGCGGCTGATTATATTGTGTATGTAGAAGTAATAGATGCGTCATCACGTAGAAAAGAAGATGATGATGGTAATGTATGGTATGAATTTGAAATTGAAGGAGCATATAGATTAATAGATGTAGAGACAAGCCAGATTTTAGAAGTAAGAAGTATAAATGCATATGGTTCATATAATGTAACTAAGTTTGTAAGTGAATATGAAGCAAGAGATCTTGCCAAAAATCAGGCTATAGAATATTTGGTTAATACCCTTGTTTATAGAATGAATAAATTATTTTTGATTAATGCAAGTATTATAAATATAGAGAATAATATGGTTTTAATAGATGCTGGAAGAAATGTAGGAATATATAAAGGTATGATGTTTTCCTTTTCTAAAATATTTAAAGTAAAAGATGATATATATAGAAAAAAGGATGGAAAGCTAATAGTTAGAGACGTTTCAAATAACACATCTATTCTGGAAATCCTTGTAAAACCAAAATTTGATTTAAATAATAATATTAAAGTTATAGAAAATCCAGATTTATCACCAATAAGAGGACATTTTATTTTAAGCGGTGGGTATGTATTAAACGATAATTACTTATTTAGAATGGATTTTCTTGGAGATAACTACAAAGGATTTGGATTTGGATTTTATTTAGATTTTATATTTGGTAAAGATAATCCTGTATTTTCAACTGGTATCTCATTAAATTATATGAAACAATTTAATAAATTTATGCCAATAATTGGTGTTGATTTATATATGAGTTCTTCAATGGAATATGATACAGAATATGCTACAAATATAGCCCTTGGCATAAGTCCAAATATAGGAGTAAATATATTATTAACCGATAATTTTGGAATTACACTAAATGGAGGATATAGATTTGAAACTACAATTGAAGGCAACTATAAACCTATTAATTCTCCATTTATAAGAGCAGGAATTGACATAATATTTTAATAAAAAATATTAACGATTATATAATTAAAAAAATATAACAAAATCCCCATTTATGGGGATTTTGTTATATAAATCATCTAAAATTTTTCTGTACGTTTCTTTTATTAACCTTTAAGACCTGAACTAACAAGGCTTTTAACGAATAGGTTCTGGATTGCAAAGAATATTATTAAAGTTGGAACAAGAGCGATCATAGTTCCAGCCATTATTGTTCCCCAATTATTAGAAGCTTCTGCATCAATTAGCATCTTAACTCCAATTTGAATTGTTTTCATTTTATCTTCCATAGTGACAACCAAAGGCCACAAATATAAATTCCATGCATAAACGAAATTAATCAAGGCAGCACCACCTAACATGGATTTTGATAAAGGCAAAAGTATTTTCCAGAAATATTGCATTGAAGTTGCACCATCAATTTTTGCAGCATCGCTTAATTCTTTAGGAATAGTTAAAAAATGTTGTCTCATCAAAAATGCATTTGTTGCACTTGCGGTGAAGGGGATAATTAAAGCTAAATAGGTATTTATCC
Source organism: Marinitoga sp. 1154 (assembly GCF_013363285.1). Lineage (NCBI taxonomy): Bacteria > Thermotogati > Thermotogota > Thermotogae > Petrotogales > Petrotogaceae > Marinitoga > Marinitoga sp. 1154. Next base: position 11,749 of record NZ_LBFB01000017.1, read on the forward strand.
ACCCAAACTGTTTCATAATAAGGAATAGAGGTAAAATCATAACAGTTTCTGCCGGTAAAAATAAAGTTATAAATAATATCATGAAAGAGAGATTTTTCCCTTTAAATTGAAAGTTAGCAAATGCATATCCTGCAAGTGTTCCTGTTACTAATTTTCCAAAAGTTATAAAAAATGCAACTATTGAAGAATTTAAAAGCATTCTTCCTAAATCCACCAATTGAAGTGCCTCTACATAATTTTGCCAGTGAAATGAGCTGGGAAAAAGTTTTGGTGGGAAGGTATATACCTCAGCTGGTTTCATAAAACTCATGCTTAAGGCTAATAAAACAGGAGCCATTACTATCAAAGATATAATTATTAAAATAATTTCAGATAATATCAAATTAATTTTTTTCTTTCTTGAAATACTTGAAGCCATAATTTCACCTCACTGATAATGAACGGATTTTTCAACATTGTGGAAATAAATAAAGGTTATAACCCCCATTACTGCAAACATTACAATAGATTGAGCAGCAGCTGATCCATTATTTTGAAATGCAAAAGCATCCAAATATAACTTATATATCATAGTTGTTGTTGTTCCGAAAGGACCACCTTTTGTCATAATGTCTATTATACCAAATGAAACAAACATTGTTGTTGTGAAATTCATTATGAATAAATAAAATGTAATAGGAGATAATAATGGAAATTTTATTTTCCACATTCTTTGCCATAGATTAGCGCCATCTATCATTGAAGATTCCAGCAGTGAATCTGGAATCGATTGTAGTCCAGCTATATAAAAAATTAAATCAAAAGGAAGCATTTTCCATATAGTAGCCAACATAACAGCTATAAATGCATATGGAGTTGTTGTAAGCCAGTCGGTATTTATTCCAAAAAGTTCTATGAATAAATAATTCAAATATCCTACAGTTGGTGTTAACAAAAAAGACCATAATGTGCCTGCTATTGCTGGAGATATTGCATATGGTGTAAATATAAATAGTCTAAACAATCTCGTACCTGGAATATTTTGAACGAGTAATTGAGAAATCAAAAAAGCAATAAAAATAGTTAAAAAAACAGTTGAAAATGAATAAATAAAAGATGTAAAAACAGCCTGATAATATTCTGGATCACTAAACAAATCAATGAAATTATCCAACCCAACAAAAATACTTTTATTTCCAAAAAAAGATTCCTGATAAAAACTTAATTTAAAAGAATATGCTGCAGGCCAGTAAATAAATATAATTATTACAAGAAAAGTAGGAATAAGTAAAAGATAAGGGGTGAGTTTACTTTTCCAGGACATATGTAATTCCTCCTTTAAAAAAGGGCGGATTTCTCCGCCCGTATATTTGAATTATTATTTAAATACTCTATTATATCTTTTTAAAGCATTTGTAACTGTTTTGGCGGCATCATTAAGAGCTCTTTCAACAGTTTTTCTTCCGTTTATAACATTTTCATATTCTTTTTCTATTATTTCTCTTGTTTCAGGGAATACACCCATAACTGCACCATTTGTATTAACTGTTTGTTTTGATAATAATAATTCCATTATAGCTGTTAAATAATTTGGATGCTGTGAATAGAAACCTTCTGCTAATAATTGTTCTATAGCATCTTTTCTTACAGGGAAATATCCTGTTTCAAGGTGCCATCTAATCTGTTGTGCTGGTTCTGTCATCCATTTTACAAATTCCCATGCTGCATCAATTTCTTCTTTTGGATGATTTTTAAGAATCCATAAGGATCCGCCACCAATAACAGTTCCACCCTGAACACTTAAATCAGGTTTTGGTAAGAATGCAGTTCCAACTTCAAATCCATTTTCTTTTGCTGTTTCAACAAAGAATTTAACATCTGATGTTGAATATAATACCATACCAGCTTTTTGTGAGATGAATATCTGTCTTGCACCAGACCAATCTTCTCTTTTTGTATTTAATAATAAACCTTCATCGGTCATTTTTTTGAATAAATTAAAGATATTTTGACCAGCTTTTCCATTAAATACAGCTTCAGTTGGTCTTACGCCAGCTCTTCCATTGCCGTTATTTACTAATGGTGCGTTTTGTACAGCCATCATTTGTTCAAAGAACCATGAATGTGTTGGCCATGTTAATCCATATCTAACAACATTACCATTTGCATCTTTCTTTTGTAATTTTCTTGCATATTCGATTAATTCATCATAAGTTCTTGGAGGTTTTTCTGGGTCTAATCCAACTTCTTTGAACATAGTTTTGTTGTAGAATAATATAGCTGTTGATGAGTTGAAAGGCATGGAATACATTTTTCCATCAACTGTATAATAATTTGTAACCTGTTCTAAAAAAGCACCTTTATCGATAGTTGGGTCTTCATCAATTAAATCTCCAATAGGAACAGCAATTCCACCATCAATCATTGCTTGTGTTCCAATATCATATATTTGTACAATATGTGGAGCATTCCCTGCTTTAACACCAGCGATTGTTTTGTTGAATGTGTCTCTGTAAGAGCCCGTATACTGGACGTTAACCTTTATATCTGGATGAGTTTTCATAAAATCTTCAGCCATACTTTTTAAGAGTTCAATTCTCCATCCACTCATAGCATGCCAGAATTCTATAGTTACCTGTGCAAACATAGAAATACTTAAAACAACTACCAATAAAACGAGTAACTTTTTCATACTTTTCCCCCCTTGGAATGAGATTAAGAAAATAATACTATAAATTATTAAATGCTAAAATAAGAAATATTAAGAAATATTAAATTGTATTAATATTATACATCTTTTTTTAATAAAAATCAATATCTCTATTTAAAATTAGAAAGACCAATTATTTTTCATATTTTCATCGTACATTTTTTTAAATTCAATATGGTATTTTTTAAATATTTCTAGTATTTTGGGATTAAAATCATCGGGTTTTGTTCTGTTATCACCTTTTAGTATGATTTCTGTCGTTACTTCATGTGAAAACTCCTTTTTATAAGGTCTTTTGCTCCTTAAAGCATCGTAAATATCGGCAAGGGCTACAATTTGAGCTTCTATTGGGATTTCATCCCCTTTTAATCCGTAAGGATATCCGCTACCATCATATTTTTCATGATGGTATAAAGCAATATTTCTGGCAATTTTAAAATAAGGTTCATCTAAAATTTTAGCACCATATATTGTATGTTTTTTCATTTCCTGCCATTCTTCGTCTGTTAAATTTCCATTTTTTAATAAAATTGATTTATCTATGAGAATTTTTCCAATATCGTGTAAAGGAGCATAAAGGTATATGTTTTCAATTGATTTTTTGTCCAGATTTAATTTTTCAGCTATAAATCGAGAATATTTTGCCAATCTATGTATATGTTCTCCTGTGACTTCATCATATTCTTCAGCAATATATGCCAATTTATTTGCAAGATTAAGATATACATCTTTAATATGCTCATAAGATAATTTTTGAATCCAGAAAGCGCGTGCGAGATTGGCAAAAATTTCCATAATTTCAACAGATTCTTCAGAAAAAACTTTTTCACTATTTTTATCGATGTCAAGACAGAAATTAATCCATTCATTATTCTTTATACTTATTTCGTAAATCAAACTTTGCTTTATGGGTTTTGAAGCTTTTAACAGTATGTTATAAGATTCTTTGTCCATTTCAAGTCGTTCATTTTCAACAATATTATCAATAATTCTTATATTTTCTGTTTCTGGGATATGACCAGCAGCAAATGTGATTTTTTTCAATAGTTCAAAATTATGGCCATATGCACTTAAAAACTTCCAGCTATTATTAGAATCAATAAAAATTATACTACCATAATCTGCTTCTGGAATTAAATATATAGCAGTTCTAAGTAATTCTTCGTAAAAATCATCAAATGAATTTGTTATTTTTAGTTTTGAAATCATTTTTGTTAGTTGTAATAATTTAAAATTCAATGTTTCCATATTAGAGTAACTTTCTTCTAATTCTTCATTCATTGCAATAATTTCATTATTATATGCTTCCAATTCATCATTTTTTCTTTTTAATTTTTTGGTTGCATTTTTCAATAGTATATAAAAAGTAATGGATATAGATAAAAGGATGATAATTATAGCAATTACTAATTTTATTATTTTTTCGAAGTTTGAATTTCTTTTTTTAAAAATATATTTGTCCAATAATGAATAATATATGGAATTTTCATCTAATTTCCATTTATCAAGATAATAATTAACATTATTTATAATATTTCCAGAAATATTTTTTGAAAATCCAAAATATATTTCAATTGGTAAAAAAACTATAGGTGTTTTGTATAAATTATATGTATTACCATTATACAATCTATTAACAACACCAGCATCACATGATTTGTTCTTTACGGCTTTCAATACTTCATCATAGGAATCAAATTCGTAAAAATCAAAATTTAAATTCATTTTTTTTGACAAATTTTTAATTCCATTTTCGTGAATATAGTATATGTCATTTTTCAAAACAGCTACTTTTTTATTTTTCAAGTCTAAAACAGAATCAATAGAATTATTATTGGTATAAATAATCCCCCAATTTGTAAAAAAGGATTCTGAAGGGTAAACGATAAAATTTTCTCTCTCTTTTGTTTTTCCTAATGCAATCAATATATCTATTTCATTGTTATTTATTTTGTTCAATAAATTTTTAAAAGAATTATATTGAAATATCAATTCCCAATTTTCTTTTTCGGCAATTCTTTTTAGTAAATCAACAGCTAACCCCTTATATTCATTGTTTTCTTTGAAAACAAGAGGTGGATTTTCATATACACCAACGATTAATTTTTTTGCATATAAAAAATTAAAAATAGAAATTAAAAAGAATATTAAAATAATTTTTTTCATAAAATTCACCTAGCTATTTAAGTTTTTATAATACTTATAATATGGTTTGACGTAAAATACCTCCTGTAAATTCATTAAATATTCTATTATTTCATTAAGTTTTTTTTGATTTTCTGTATTATATATATAGTTTGAAGCTATAGGTAAGTTTTTTTCGTGTATATCTTCATCTTTTAAAATGCTTTTTAAATAAAATGCTTCTACTGCAATTTTAAACTCTTCAAAATCAGCATTTAAATAAACAGGTGTTTTCATACTTACATAGTCACTTCCATCCTTCCCTATAAATTTACCGGAAAATTTCAATGCAATTCCAAAAGAACCAACCACCTTATTGGTTAAATTTAGATCTTTTTTTGCAGAATGTATGGCTTCTATTATAGAATTTGCTTTCTTTTCCTTGAATAGATTATATACATATTCTATAAATTTATCCCTGAATTCAGGATAAGGTAGAATTTTTTCATGCTTTATTTCCCATCTCCTTGGTATAGGCACGAGTATATATCCTTTGGAATTTTTCCATAATCTTTTTTCTTCTATCATTTTTTTTATCAGTTCTTTTAATGAATATTTGGAATTTTTTGTTATCCATGGGTTTTTTTCCTGTGCTTTTTCAATGAGTTGTTCTAATTTTAATGGTATAACACTTGTTGCCAATAATCTTTCGACATATCGCATATAATTTTCTTCATATTCGCTATATTCCCCGTTTTTTGAATAAAATTCCTTCCTAATTTCTTTGATTAAATAACTGATAAAATCATTATAAGATAAAAATTTGAAATCTCTATAATCAATTTTCATACCAGCAATAATTCTTTTTATAATATTTTCATTTACATCGTTATATTGATGTTCTTCTATTATTCTGATTATTTCATCAACAACATCTTCAATTGTATCTTTGTCTTCGATTTTTTCTGATTTAACAATATCTTCATATGGAATAAAGATATCCGCCGAGAGTTCCATTTCTTTAGAAGTATTTTTGCTTCTGCTAACCACAATAACTTCTTTTCCGTATATTCTTAATTTTTTCACTAACGGGACAAAGTCTGCATCACCAGTAACTAAAACAAATACATTTATATGCGGTAATGAAAACATAGTTTCTATAGCATCTATAGCTAGTTTTATATCATTTCCTTTTTTGTTTTCAAAGCCATCTTCTGGCATCTCGATTAATTCGATACCATGCCTTGAAAACGAAAACATCGTTGCAGGATATTTTGACCAGTGTGCATAGGCCTTTCCTCCAACTATTTTTCCCAGTTCTTTTATTTTTTCTATTATTAATTCTGGATCAACAGGTTGATTCTGATAATCCATAAAGATAAAAACACTTTTGATAATTTCACCATCCCTTTTTATAAGTTTTTATTATATGTTCAGCTATTCTAATACCATCAACTGCTGAAGATGTAATTCCTCCAGCATAGCCAGCACCTTCGCCTATAGGAAATAACCCTTTTGTATTAACGCTTTCATAATGCCTGTTCCTCTCTATTCTAACAGGAGAAGAACTTCTTGTTTCTACACCTGTCAATAAAGAATCATAATACGAAAAACCTTTTAACTTTTTTCCCATTGCCAGGATTCCTTCTTTTAGGGCTGAGGAAACATAAGAAGGTAGGATTTTATTTAAATCATAAAAAATAGTTCCAGGTTTATATGTTGGTAAAATTTTACCAAATGATGTTGATTTTTTTGATTTAATAAAATCGCCGAATAATTGAACAGGTGCATAATAAGAATTTGTTATTTCAAATGCTTTTTTCTCGTATATTCTTTGAAATTCCACTCCGGCAAGCGGGTGATTAGAGGGGAAGTCAGCTGGGCTAACACTAATAAGTATGGCGCTGTTTGAGTTTATATTGTCTCGGGCAAATTTACTCATTCCATTTGTAACAACCATATATTCTTCAGAAGCAGAACCAACCACATATCCTCCTGGGCACATGCAGAAAGTATATACTGCCCGTTTATTTTTTGCTCTATAAGATAATTTATAATCAGCTGCTTTTAAATTTGGATGATTGTAGAATTTCCCGTATTGACTTTTATCAATTGTTTCTTTTAAATGTTCTATTCTAACTCCTATGGAAAAAGGCTTTGGTAATATTTTTACACCTCTATTTAATAATACTTCAAATGTATCTCTGGCACTATGTCCTATGGCAAGAATTACAATATCTGAGAGCATTTTTTCATTATTGTTTATAACTATACCTTTGATTTTACCATTTTTTATTATAAAATCGGTGACTTTTGAATTAAAGTAAAAACTTCCCCCGAGTTTTTCAATCTTCTTTCTAATATTTTTTACAGCAATTTCCAGTTTATCAGTTCCAATATGTGGTTTGTTTGTATATAAAATTTCCTCAGGTGCTCCAGCCTCAACAAATTCTTTCAACATTTTTTGTATTCTATGAAATCTATCTTTTATTTGGGTATTTAACTTACCATCAGAAAATGTACCTGCCCCACCTTCGCCAAATTGGACATTGCTTTCTGGATTTAATTTTCCAGTATTCCAGAAATAATCTACATCTTTTTTTCTTTCATCGACTTTTTTCCCTCTTTCTAAAATAATAGGTTCAAATCCAGCTTCCGCCAAGATAAGCCCGGCGAATAAACCAGCAGGTCCTGTGCCTATTATAATAGGCCTTGTTAATATAGGCTTATCTCCAGATGCAGGTAGTTTATATTCTTTTTCTGGTGTATATATAATATCTTCAGAACTATTTAAAAGTTTTTTTTCATTTTCTACACTAAAATCAATAGAATATATAAAGTATATCATTTTATTTTTTTTCCGAGCATCTATTGACTTTTTAGCAATTCTTATTTTGCCTATATTTTTTTGGGATATATGAATTTTTTTAGCAATTTCAATTTTTATATCCTCTATAGTATGGTCAATAGGTAGTCTTATATTATTTATTCTCAGCATATAATTAACCCCTTCTTTTATCTTAAATTTTTTATAAAAAATCTAAGCGTAATTAGACAGTCTTAGATATAAATAATAAAGTGTATTTAACCAATCATTTGACAGACTATTTTTAAAGTGGTAATATTATTATAACATAAAACTCCTGCAGGAAGCAGGAGTTTGCAATAAATTTATAATTTTCATGAAATTTTATTTCTAGTTTTTATATCAAATACAACAGCGGCTACTAATACAGCTCCACGTATAATATACTGATAAGAGATACCCACACCAATTAAGTTCATTCCATTAATAAGTGAAGCCATAACCAAGGCACCTACTATAGAATTTGTAACTTTACCAACGCCACCTGATGCAGAAACACCGCCAACATAAGCTGCTGCAATAGCATCAAGTTCAAATAATGTACCAGCTGTGGGAGTAGCAGATTGGAATCTTGATGTATATAGAATACCAGATAATGCCGTTAAAAATCCCATAGAACCAAAAACAAATAATGTGATTTTGTTAATGCTGATGCCGCTTAATTTTGCAGCTTCTGGGTTACCGCCAACAGCATAAATATGTCTTCCTAAAGGGGTTTTTGTTGTAATTATATGATAGATAAATGCAACAATTAAAACTATTAAAAAGGTCCAGGAAATGCCGTTATAAGTAGCCAGAGTCCAGAATACATATCCAATAACGAAAGAAATTAATGCAATTTTCAATATAAATACTTTTATAGATAATACTTCAAAATTATATTTAATTTTATTGTTTCTCTTTTTTATTTCAGACAATATATAGAAAAATATTATTATTGCACCTAAAACCAGAGAAGTCATATGAATATTTTCATTATGAAAAATATCAGGAATAAACCCATTGCCTATTTCATTAAACGTATCATTTAATATAATTATAGTTCCAGTTTTTTCTGTTGAAACAAGCAAAGCTCCTCTAAAAATCATCATTCCTGCTAGTGTCATAACAAATGACGGAATTCCTATATATGAAATAAAAAATCCATTTACTAAGCCGAAAATTATTCCAATAATAATTACAATGAATATTGTCGTCAAAACAGGAAGATTGTATTGCATCATCAGAATAGCAGCAATTGCACCAAGGAAACCAGAGCCAAAACCAACTGAAAGGTCTATATGCCTGATAACTATTACCAATGTCATACCAACCGCTAAAACAGCTATATACCCCATTTGATTAAATAAATTACTTAGGTTTCTTGAAGAGAAAAATAATCCATCTGTTAATAAAGAAAATATTGCCATAATTATTACAAGAGCAATATACATTCCATATTCTCTTATATTTTTTTTAAGTAATGTTTTTAATTCTTCAAGCATGCTCTTTCCTCCCTAATATTCTACAGCCATAGTCATTATTTTTTCTTGTGTAGCTTCTTGACTGTTTAATTCTCCAACTATTTTTCCACCGGCCATGACATAAATTCTGTCACTCATACCTAATACCTCAGGTAGTTCTGAGGATATCATAATTATACTCATACCTTCTTCAACAAGTTTATTCATTATTGTATATATTTCATGTTTAGCACCAACATCTATACCTCTTGTTGGTTCATCTAAAATCAATAATTTTGGAGATACAAATAACCATTTTGCTAATTGTACTTTTTGTTGATTTCCGCCGCTTAAGTTAAGAACTTTTTGTTCAATGCTATGAGATTTTATTTTAAGAGATTTTCTATATTTTTCAGAGATAATAATTTCTTCGTTTTCATCAACATATATGTTTTTTAATATATTTTTCAGATTTGCGATTGTTATATTTGTTTTTATATCAAAATCAAGAATCAATCCATTACCTTTTCTGTCTTCAGACACATAAGCAATACCAGCTTTTATTGCGTCTGATGTAGATCTGAATTTTTGTTTTTTACCTTCAAAGTATAATTCTCCATCGATTATATAATTATCTGGATTCCCGAAAATGCTATGTGCAAGTTCGGTTCTTCCAGCACCAATTAATCCAGCAATGCCAACAATCTCTCCTTTTTTTACATAAAAGTTGGCAGATTTTACAACATATTTTCCATCTTTTTTGTCATATGCTTTCCAATTTTTGATTTCAAATAACTTTTCTCCAATTATATGATTTCTTTTTGGATAAATATCTTCTATTTCTCTTCCAACCATATATTTAACAATATCATTTTCTGTTATATTTTTATTTTCTATTGTTGTTATAGTTAAACCGTCTCTTAATACGGTGATTGTATCAGCAACTTCTAAAACTTCTTTAAGTTTGTGTGATATTAAAATAGAAGTTATGCCGTGATTTTTTAATTCTTTCACTATTCTTAAAAGATTTTCACTATCAGTTTCATTTAATGAAGAAGTTGGTTCGTCTAAAATCAGCAGTTTAACATTTTTGCTTAAGGCTTTTCCAATTTCAACGATTTGTTGTAAACCAACACCTAATTCTTTTACCTTCTTTGAAGTATCCATATTGTATCCAAGTTTTTTTAACACTTTTTTGGATTCAGAAATAGTTTTGTTCCAATCAATTACGCCATTATTTTTTATTTCATGGCCCAAAAAAATATTTTCATAAATTGTTAATTCAGGAATTAGTGCTAATTCTTGATAAATTGTAACAATACCAACTTTTTCACTATCGTATATATTTTTAAATTTCATTTCTTTTCCTTCAAAAATAATTTGACCTGTATAACTACCATGCGTATGAAAACCGCTTAAAATTTTCATAAGTGTAGATTTTCCAGAACCATTTTCGCCAACTAAACAATGGATTTCCCCTTTTTTTACTTTGAAATTTACATTATCAAGTGCTTTAACTCCTGGAAATTCTTTTGTTATATTATTCATTTCAAGTATATAATCATTCAAAGAAATCACCTCACTTTTTTAAAAGGGTAGTGATAATCACTACCCTTTTAATAATTTACCATCTGAAATCAGATATTTTATAATAACCAGAATCGATTAAAATCTCTTTTACATTATCTTTTGTAACAACTTGAATCTCTGATTGAATTGCAGGAACCATTTTTGCTCCATTATCGTATGATTGAGGAGTAATTAACTCCACACCTTTCAAAAGGAATTGAGCTAAGTTAATAGCATCTTTAACAAGAAGTCTAACATCTTTAAATACAGTCATTGATTGCTTTCCGTTAATAATATATTGTATAGATGCTTTTTCTGCATCCTGACCGGTTACATAATATTTTTTTACAGCTCTATCTTGTCTAAATGCATCTGCTATAGCTCTTGCTGTTCCGTCATTTGGGGCTAAAATATATACAGTGCCTTTGTCTGTTTTTTTAGCTCTTGTTAAGTTATCTTCTGCTTTTCTTCTTGCTACTGTAAAGCTCCAATCTGTTGTAACCTGACCGATTATTTTTGCCATTTCTTCACGCGTTAAACTTTTTTTATCTTGCAATTTTTTGGCTTCAGAAGAATTTATAATTCTAAAAGTACCATCAGCAATTTTAGGTTGTAAAACTTCCCATGCTCCCTGGAAAAATAAGAAAGCATTATTATCAGAAAGAGCGCCAGCGTACAAATATAAAGGATTATTTTTCCCAGTTGCATGTTTTATTAAAAATCTACCTTGTGCTCTTCCTACTTCAACACTATCAAAAGTTACAAAATAATCAACCGCTTTAGTTTGTAAAATTAATCTATCATATGAAATAACTTGTACCCCAGACTTTTTTGCCATTTCTACAGTTCCAGCAGCAGCTACGGCGTCTTGAGGACATATAATAAGAACTTTTATACCTTTTGACAATAAAGCCTCAACATTTTGTCTTTCTCTTGCTGGTGAACCTTGACTAAATAATACTTCCACAGAATAGTTAGTATCTTTTAAAGCATCTCTAAAGCGCATTTCATCCTGAACCCATCTTGGTTCATCTTTTGTTGGAAGAACAATACCAACATCAACAGCATAAATGGTAATAGCCAAAACAACTAAAATACCTAATAAAAACTTTTTCATCTACTACACCTCCACCTTGAAATATTTGGATTATTATAAAGGATATTCTATCCAAAATAAATATTAGCAACACCGTGCCAATCTAAAATCTTCTGTAGAAAAATTAAAAAAATAAAGTATTTGACTTATTATTAGTTTTAAATTAATTTAATAGTTCTTAATATCTCTGCGCAAAATTTGCATAATAATATTAAAATAAGTATAATTAAATGTGCAAAATTTGCATACAGTATGCAGAAATTTGGTGGTGAATTTATGGATTTGAAAAAAAGATTTATTTTTATTATTTTAATTTTTGCTTTTTTTCCGATAATTACAATTATTTTTAATAAGGTATATATTACAAAGTATCTCTTTAATGAATTATCTGGATATACAAAATCTACCATTAATGATTTTGGATTTGAAATGGTCAACAAAATTTATCCTACTACTATAAATAACTTTTATGAACAACAGAAGATGTTAAGAAATTTTTCTAAAAGCATTTTAGAAAATCAGAGAATTATAGATTATGCCAAATTTGGATTATTAAATACTTTAAATATTTATATAACCGAATTGTTGAATTCTTCAGATGTAGATGGTGTCAGAATAGTTGTTAATAAAAATAAAATTATTAATATTGGCGATTTTATTCAATTAAAAGAAATTAATGAAGGTTTTTTTGAGGATAAAGAGTCAATATATATGATTGCAAGATATTCAAAGAATAATGTTTCAGTATATGCATCCAAAAAAATAAATCAATATTTTTTAGATTCTTTAAATTATTCCTCAATTTCCATTATTTCTTTAATAGGAAAAAATCATAAACTTTTTCAAAAAGAATCATTTTATAAAGAATTTGAAATTAAAGATAATTTTGTTATTTCAGGAAAATACAAGTATCCCTCAAAAATTCATTATCTTTCAAAAGATTTAATATTAGTTTTGTCTTTTGATATTTCTCAATTAAATGCAATTCAAAATAAAATAAAAGACATATTTTTTGAAAATATATCTTTAAATTTAAATACGACATTAATAATATGGACTATAATTTCACCATTATTAATATATTTTGCATTATTTTATTTTGGTAAAGATATAGGAACTCTTGAAATTTCTATAGAATCTATTTCTAAAATAGCAAAGGGAAATTTTGATGTAAATATAAATATAAAAAATCTAAACAATAACAGATATAAGACTCTTGTTGAGTCAATAAATTTGTTGTCAAAAAATTTAAATACTATGAGGAATGAGATAGAAAAGAATATAGAAAAAATAGAAGAAGAGAAAAATACTTTAAAATATTTAGTTGAAAATTTATTTGAAGGAATAATATTTTTTGATATGAATAACAATATAAAGGCGAAAAATGATTTTGGTGAAAAAGTTTTAAAGGAAATTGGTATTGAGGAAATAAGGGCATCTAAAAATAGAATATATTATATTCAAATTTCTAAAAAACAGAAATTAATAGAAATAACGAGAGAGGTATTTGAAAATGGATCGATGTTGATAATAATAAGAGATATTTCCCTTGAGAAAGAAATGAATGATCTTTATTCTTTAAATGAGAGATTAATTGAGAAAGAAAAATTTGGAAGAATAGCTGCACACGAAATAAGGAATCCTTTAAATTCAATGTCGCTTAATTTGCAATATTTAAAAATGGAGTTTGAAGACAATAGCAAAATAGCAAAAATATCAGATTTAATAATGGAACAGATAAAGACTATAGATACTATTGTAGGCGATTTATCTTCGAAAGCCATACTTGAATCTAATGAAAGAAATATAAATATAAATAATGTTATATCTCAAATTTTAAACTTGTTAAAATATAGATTTTTGGAAAATTCTATAGAAGTAAACTTGAAAAGTTCACATGAGGATATATTAATCAAGGCTAATCCACAAAGGTTAAATCAATTATTTTATAATATAATAAATAACTCCATAGAAGCTTTAGAAAATAAAGAAGGAGAAAAATATATTTTTATAAATGTATTAAAAAATAATAATAAAATTAAAGTTTTAATAGAAGATAATGGCGAAGGAATACCAGAAGAATTAAAAAATAACGTTTTTAAAAAACCATTTACAACTAAAAAATATGGAAATGGAATAGGTCTATTTATTGTGCATTCTATAGTTAAAGAATTAAATGGAGAAATAAAGTTTGAAAGTTCGAAATCTGGAACAAAATTCATTTTAGAATTCAAAAGTGAGGAGATACTATGAAGAATATTTTGATAATAGAAGATGATAAAAATAGCGCGAAAATTTTAAAAAAATTTTTAGAGAAGAAAAATTATAAAGTTGATGTTTATTATGATTTAAAAAGTATTCAGAATATAAATTTAAATGATTATGATATAGCGCTTGTTGATATGATATTGCCTGATGGGAAAGGAACAGAGAAAATTAAAGATTTTATTAAAATTAATCCATATTTAAAAGTTGTGATTATGACGGGGTTTGGTGATGTTCAAGATGCTGTATATTCAATGAAATCAGGTGCATTTGATTTTATAAAAAAACCAATAGATTTAAAAAGATTGTTTTTTGTAATTGAAAAGGCTTATGAAGAAATAGAATTAGAAAAAGAAAATTTAAAATTAAAATATATAGTTCAAGAAAGTATAAAAGAAGATTTTGTTATAGGGCAATCTGAAATAATGAGAAACTTAATAGAAATAGTCAATAAAGTAATAGAAACAGATGCTAACCTTTTAATAACAGGAGAAACTGGAGTTGGAAAAGAAGTTTTTACAAGATATATTCAAAGGTTTAGTAAAAGAAAAGAAAAACCATTTATTATAGTTAATTGTGCAGCAATACCTAAAGATTTAGTTGAATCTGAATTATTTGGATATGAAAAAGGAGCATTTACAGGAGCTGAAAAAAGCAAACCAGGGAAATTTGAACTTGCAGATCAGGGAACAATATTTCTTGATGAAATAGGAGAATTGTCCTTGGAAATTCAAAGTAAGCTTTTAAGAGTATTAGAAAATGGAACTATTGAAAGGATTGGGGCAAATAGAGAAATTAAAGTTGATGTTAGAGTAATAGCGGCAACTAATAGAAATCTTGAAGAAGAGGTGAAAAAAGGAAATTTTAGGATGGATTTGTTTTATAGGTTAAATGTAATAAATATAAATATACCCCCAATAAGAGAAAGGCGGGAAGATATTCCAATATTTATAGAGTTTTTTAATAAAAGATATGCTAAAAAATATAATAAATCAGAAATTAGATTTTCAAAGGATGCTATGAATATGTTATTAAATTATAATTGGCCAGGAAATATTAGAGAAATTAGAAATTTTGTCGAAAAAATATTTATCATATTTGATACAAATAAAATAATTAAGAAATCTGATATAAGTGTATTTTTTATAAATAACAATAAAAAAGAAGATTTTGAATATTCATCAATGACACTTGATGAAATAGAAAAAAAAGTAATTTTAAATACATTAAAAAAATATGAAGGAAATAAAACAAAAACAGCTAAAGCATTGGGGATTAGTTTAAGGACATTGCAATATAAGTTAAAAAAATATGAAAAACTGCAGGGGGAAATATAATGAAAAGAATCCTTGTTTTTATTCTATTCATAAGTATATATATTTTAATATTTAGCATAAATTTTTTATATATGTATCAGGCGGGATATCAACCTGAGGATTTAACAAATTATATATCTCGAGAAGCAACTAATATAGAGGTTACGTTTAAATTTTATGAAGAAATGCATGAAAATTTAAAAATATCAATAAATTCGGCTATACCATTATATGATCTTGTTTTAGTTGACTTGATATGGATACCTGAATTAGCAAGTAATAATATGTTGTATCCTTTAGATGATTTAATAAGCAAAGAATATTATAAAGATATTCCTGATTATATATTAGATCAGTTTAAATATAATGGAAAAATATGGGCTATTCCATATCTTGTAAATATACAGCATTTTTTTGTGAATAAAGAAATATTGAAAAAAGCAGGTTTTGATAATCCTCCAAAAACTTTAGAAGAGATGGTACATCAAGCAAAAATTATTAAAGAAAAGGGAATTTTAGAATATCCAATAGTAGATTCTTGGTTAAATAAGGAAGCATTAACATGTGAATTTACATGGATCTTAGGCGCTTTTGGAGGAGACTATTATAAAAATGGAAAACTAAAGATAAATACAGTTGAAGCGGTAAAGGCTCTTAATTTTATGAAACATTTGTTAGATGAAAAATTAATTAATCCCATGTCTTTAGAATTTAAAGAAGATGATGTTTTAAATATATTTTTAAATGGTGATGCAGCTTTTACTACTAATTGGACATATCAATCAAGATACATGGAAGATAAACGATATTCTAAAATTATGAAACAAGGAATGCTGGATTTAATACCTGTAGCTAAAAAAATAAGTAAATATAAAAAAACAGTTTCAGTAAGCGGATATCAAGGCCTCGCAATACTTAGAAATACAAAGAAAATTAAAGAATCTATTAATGCTATAAGAATACTTACAAAAAAAGAATTTTTTAAAAAATTTAATTATGAAATTCCACCATTTAAAAGCATGTATGATGGGTATATAAAAGAAAAAGAGTATAATTATAAAAAAATTTTAGAATTAAAAAATGCAGTAAATAGACCTTATCTAATAGAATATAATAAATTTTCTGAGATTTTAAGAAGATATATTTTAATGGTATTAAAGGGATTATTAAGCCCAGAAGAAGCATTAAATAAAGCACAAAAAGAAATGTCTAATCTAAAATGAGAAAAGGGATTTTTTAACGATGAAACATTTAATATTCAAAATTACCAAATAGGTTGTCTAAAAAGTCTCAAATGAAACGAAGGCTCGAAGATTGCCATTAAAATTATGAATGTAAGCCGTCAAAAAAACAGGACGTTTTTTTGAGTGAAGCTTTTTCATGGATGAAAAATCTGAACGACGGCTGAGAATGAATAATTTTAAGGATAAGCAATCGAGCTGCCTGAGTGAATTTGATTAGACATCGTATTACCAAAGAAACAAAAAGCGGAGAATAATAATTTCTCCGCTTTTTTGTGTATATAATAATTTGTCTAAATTTTTCTATATACAATATCTCCATTAAATATAGTTTTTATGACATTTAAATTTTTATCCATAATAACAAAATTTGCGATATATCCATCTTTTATTCTTCCTTCATTTTTTATATTTAAATTTTGTAATGCATTATAGGATGAAACTTTAGATAATTCTTTTAAAGAACAATTGGTTATAGAATAAAAATTTCTAACACCTTCATCAAAGGTTAAGGTGCTGCCAGCAATAGTTCCATTGTCTAAAGTAGCTCTTTTGTTTTTTACAGTAACTTTTAATTCGCCTAAAGAATAAATGCCATCTTTTAAGTTTGTAGCTGAAATAGAGTCAGTTATTAAGATAATATCATCTATATTTTTTATTTTATAAATCAATTTTATAAATTCTTCAGATGTATGTATATTATCAACGATTAATTCTATTTTGAAATTCTCAAGCAGCCCAGCACCGACTCCTCCAATTTCTCTATGATGTATAGTTTTTAAAGCATTAGGAAAATGCGTTATTCTATTTATTCCATGTAATATAGCTTTTTTAAATGTGATATAATCAGCGTTTGAATGTCCAAGAGATATTATGATAGATTTGTTTTTTAAATAATCAGCTATAAGAAAGAAATTTTTAGATTCTGGTGCCATTGTTATTAGTTTTACTTTCTCACTAATTATATTATCAATAATGTCTATTTCAGGTGAATGAATGAATTTTTCATTTTGAGCGCCTTTTTTTGTTTTATTTATAAAAGGTCCTTCTAAATGAATACCAGCTGCAGATAATACAGGTGAAAATTTATTTGTTATCCTTTTAAGTGTTTCTATTGATGCAGATACGGTTGTTGGAAAAAATTTTGTTATACCATGAGAAAAGTTGAGTTCAGCCCATTTTCTTATATCTGAAATTGATGAATTCATTGTATCAATACCCTTATAGCCATGTGTATGTGTGTCAACAAAACCAGGCATTAGAATATATTCATATTCTTTTTTCTCTTTTAAAACTTTCTTAATTTTATTATCAGATAGTATTATTTTACCAGTATACTCGCCGTCAATAGGATCAACGATTAATATATTATCGATAATCATATTCTAACCTCACAATTAAATATAACAGATTAATCCAAAATTACAGATTTGCTTAAATTTTTCGGTTTATCAGGATTGAGATTTTCAATTATAGCTTTTTTATATCCAAGATACTGTGGAAAAATCATTTTTAAAGGACTTTCAAATCCTGAGTCATAATCTATATTTATATCGCCGTTTTTACCTATGAATATAACCTTTGCACCTAAGAGTTTAAGTTCTTCAGCAAGTATTTTTTCTTCTCTTGTATCTTTTGAATTTATTATTACAAGAGTGTTATCTGTTAAAGTGGATTTTGGTCCATGTCTGTATTCAAGTGGCTCATGAAATTCTACATTTTGAATGGCCATTTCCTGTATTTTTAACGCACCTTCTTTTGAAATTCCGTATTGTTCATCAAATCCAAGAAAGATAAAATGATTGAAATCTTTTAAGTTTAAAGAGTCTATTAAAGTTTTAGAATTGTTAAGAACATTAAAACTTTTTTCTGATAAATTATTGTGTTGAATACCATTTAATAGGAAATTTAAAATAAATATAAAAGATCCAGTCATAACTACACTTTCTTCATTTGCAAAATCAAATATAAATGACTCATCACATATTTTTGTTAATGAAGAGTTTGGAGTGCATGTAATACCAATAGTTTTAATATTATTTTTCTTGAAATTTTGTACAGCTTTTACTGTTTCAGTTGACTCACCAGTTCTTGATATGAATATTGATATATCAGCACTTGGAACTTTATTAAAAACAATTACTTCACCTCCGGATATAGTCGAAGAACAATATCCATGGGTGTTTAAAATTTTTGAAGCTATAAATCCAAGATTATAAGAAGAACCGCACCCTACAAAAACGTATTTTTTACTT
This sequence comes from Marinitoga sp. 1154, assembly GCF_013363285.1. Taxonomy (NCBI): domain Bacteria; kingdom Thermotogati; phylum Thermotogota; class Thermotogae; order Petrotogales; family Petrotogaceae; genus Marinitoga; species Marinitoga sp. 1154. The sequence continues at coordinate 30,612 of NZ_LBFB01000017.1, forward strand.
TTTGTAAATGAAAAATTAAAATTATCAGCTTTTTCTAATAATTCTGGTATTCTTTCTATTTCCCTTATAGTATATTTACCAATCATCCTTTCACCGCCCCTTGAGTTATTCCAGAAATTATATGTTTTTGAAATATTAGAAATGCTATTATTACAGGAATTCCTATTATAGAAGATGCTGCCATTAATATTGGCCAATCAACTTGGTTGAATTTCTGAAACAAAGCGAGACCAACTTGAACTGTTCTCATGTTTTTTGAAGAAGTCATTACTAAAGGATAAAAAAGCATGTTCCATGATGTAATAAAGGTATTTATCCCCATTACAGCTATAGCTGGCTTTGAAAGTGGGAATATTACATGAAAAAGGATTTGAAATGTATTAGCGCCATCAACATATGCGGCTTGTTCTAATTCAATAGGTAATTGTTCTATATACTGTTTTAATAAAAATATTCCAAATGGTGTAACTAAAAAAGGAATAATTAGGGAATAGTATGTATCTATCCATCCAAAATTTTTCATTAAAATAAATATTGGAATTATAGTTACCTGAGGAGGAATCATCATTGTAGCTAATACAATTAGAAATAAAAAATTTTTCCCAAAAAATTCTCTTCGTGCAAATGCATAAGCAACAGTTGTGGAGAATATAATATTTCCTAATACAACAAGAATAGCAATTAACAAACTATTGAACATGTATCTTCCAAAATTATTTTCTCTCCATACGATAACAAAATTCATTAGAGTTGGAAATTTATATTTAATCTTTATATCATCTATATAAATATAAGCTCTTTTTTTAGAATAAAAAGAAAATGCTATTTTTGTTATATGTTTAAGATCTATGTTCTTAACGTTAGTCAAAGAAATAAAAATTTTATCCCATTTATTTAAATCACCATTTATTTCGATTGGAAATGAGTAGGAATTTCCATCAATATCATAAAATTCTATATTGAAATCATCAATGTCTGGGAGTTTTGCATATAATTCAATCCCTTTTGATATTCTTAAATCAAGGTCGCCTGTTAATAGAGCAATTTTTTGATTTTTCTCAGGAGAAATTTCTATTTTTAAACTTTGAGTTGAAACTGGAGAATCTTTAACTATACTTATTTTTGTTCCATTATAAGTTTTAATTTTTCTTTTTATATATCTAATATATTTTGTTTCAAAATCATTTAAAAATTTTTCTGTAACAATATTATTTAGATTTCCCTGAGGTACAATAGCTGTAAAAAACATTGTTAATAAAGGGAATAAAGAAATTATAAGTAATATAAACATAAGAAATAAAAATATAAATCGTTTCATTGTATATCACTCCTGAGAAGATGTTTTTGAATTACAGTAAAAATCATAATAATAGCCATTAATATATAAGCTATAGCAGAGGCATATCCCATATCAAATTGCCTAAATGAAGTTTCATAAAGATAATGAACTACAGTTTGAGTTGAATTTGAGGGGCCTCCCTCAGTCATAGTAAAAATTTCAGCAAATATTTGAAAAGACCTAATAGTGTTTAAAGAAATTATAAAAAACATAGTTGGTTTTAATAATGGTAAAGTTATAGAAAAAAAAGTTTGAGTTTTTGTTGCACCATCTATAGAAGCAGCTTCATAAACTTCATTTGGAATACTTTGTAATCCTGCTAAGAATAATATGGTATAATATCCAATAGCTGCCCATATATCCATGATCATAATTGAAATTAGAGCAGTTTTTGTTGAGGCCAACCAACTTGTACCAAGAGATTTAAATCCTAAAAGAGTAAGCATATTATTAAAAAAGCCATTAGCACTGTACAGGTACATCCATATTGTCGATATTACAACCATTGAAATTACAGAAGGTAAAAAAAATCCAGCTTTAAATAAATTTTTTACAGGTAATAATTTGCTATTTATTAAGATAGCAAGTAAAAGTGAAAATATCGTTGTAAAAGGAATTGTTCCAACAACAAAAATAAACGTATTTTTTAAGGCTATTAAAAATATTTCATCATTAAAAGCTTTTATATAATTAGATAGTCCAATCAAATCATAGTGAGGATTTAATCCTGTATAATTTGTAAAACTCATAAAAAAAGAATAGGCAATGGGAAATATCCCAAAAATTGCAAATAGAATCAAATATGGAGATAGTAATATAAGAGTTTCAAGATTGTATTTTGTTTTCTTTTTCATTTTTTCAACTCCTTAGGAACCTGCGCAGGTGGCTCTGCGCAGGGTTTTTCTTTTAATGATTTAATACCTGTTGAATTTTTAAATTATAAAATCTTAGAGTATTGTTTATATCTTCATTTTCAAGTATAATTTTTTCAATAGCTTCTGTTAAATATTGTTGTATTTTAAACCATTGAGGGTGTGATGGTGCAGGTTTTGCATATTTATTTTGTTCATAAAAAACTTGATGCATAGGATGATCTTCAAACCATGGATCATTATCAGCACCTACAACTGATGGGAATACAGAAGGAACTAATTTTGTAACTTGCATAGCAATATCAGATCTTAATAAAAATTCAGCTAATTTCATAGCAGCATCCTTATTTTTTGATTGTTCTGTTACAGCTAAAACTTCAGCACCAGCAAATGAAGCATGATATCCACTCCATTTTGTTGGTTTTGGCAATAATGCAACATCAAAAACAACATTTGGATAATTTTTTTCTATTCCAGAAATATCCCATGCGCCACTTACATACATTCCTACCTTGCCTTCTCCAAAAGCTTTTGCAAGATCAGCTTGTTTTGTTTTTAAAGAATATTTAGATAAAGCCTTATAGAATTCAGCAGTTTCAATAACTTTTGTTGAATATAGTCTTGCTTTTTTAAAATCTTCTGAAAGAATAGAACCATTATTTCCCCAAACTGCTGGCAAGAACCATTGTTGCCATGGGCTGAAATTCTCTCCTGCACACATACCATATCCGTAAATATCATCACCAAGTTCATTAATTTTTTTTGCAGCTACGTATAATTCTTCCCAAGTTTCTGGAGGATTATTTGGATCAAGTCCGGCTTTTTCAAATAAATCTAAATTAAAAAATAATGCCCTTGTTCCCAATAACCATGGTAATGCCCAATAGTGAGTATCATATTTTACAGAATCCCAGCCAAAATACTTATCTTTAACTTTTGAATAATAGTCATCCATATTCATAATAGTTTTGTTGCTTGCGAAATTTGCAACCCATGTGTTACCTAATTCTACAAGATCAGGTGCATTATTTGCGGCAATTGCTGTGACGATTTTGTCAAAACCATTTGACCATGCAAGTTGTACGTATTCAACTTCAATATCAGGGTTCTCCTTCATAAATTGTCCGAGAATTTTAGCAGAAGATTCATCATCTAACATAAATCCCCAGAATGTAATCTTTGTTTTACCAAATGTAAAAATAACCAATACACTTAAAAGGATTACCAAAAATAACTTTTTCATAAAAATACCTCCCCTAAAGTTTTTTAATAGCCTTAATGGCGTTATATATTGATATTAATTTTGTTGAATGAGTAATTATATAAGATTCATCTTTATATAAGGTTTCATCCTGATCATTCCTTATAATTACATATATAATATCTTTATTTAAACTTTTAATTTTTTTATGCAATTTATATTGTCCGGGAAATCTAAAAGAATCAAGGACAAAAGATATAACTTTAGAATTTTTTGGTAGTTCTGAATAAGTTTCTCCATTTAAAGGGTTATATTTAAAAATATTTGCATTTTTAAATTCTAAATTTAATAAAGATTCTAATTTTTCTAAATCTTTAGCAGTGGTATCAGCCTGACTTAAATTTTTAGGTTCAGGTATCACGATAGAAACTTTATCTGTATCCAAATTTATATGAAAATCTTTTTTTATATTTATTTTTAAGGATTTTTTAGCAATATCGGTTAAAAATTTTCCTTCATAATTTTCATTAAAATATTTTTTTTGAATTTCATTTATTTTCTTTATTTTCAAATTAATGGATTCTGTGTCTATTTTTTTATTTTCAATGAGATTAATAAAAGAAGTATAAATAGGTTTAAAATTTTTTTTAGCTTCAGCAATCATCAAAATATCTCCACCATTATTAAAAAATAATTCAACACCTTTATCAGGGAAATAGTTATTATAAAATGCTTTCATCTCAATGGCATCGCTAATTATTAATCCATTATAATTTAATTTTTTTCTTAACAGGTCATTTAAAATGATTTTAGATACTGTACCCAAATCTTCATCGAGATTTTTATATATAATATGTGCTGTCATAATCATTTCAACGCCATTTTTAATAGCATTTTCAAAAGGTAATAAATCATAATCATTAAAAGAAAAGTTATCAATAACAGGAGTTTCTTCATGAGAATCATGAGTAGCTTTTCCGTGGCCGGGGAAGTGCTTTGCAGTTGAAAGAATACCAGCATCATTTAATCCTTTTATATATTGTGTTCCAAATATAGAAACCTTTTCTGGAGAATCAGAAAAAATTCTGAATCCAGTAACTGCACTTGAATCTTTATGTAAAACATCAAGAACAGGAGAAAAAACCATGTTAAAACCAAATTCTTTCAATTTTTTTCCAAGATAAAATGCATATTTATAAGTAATATTTGGTTCATTTGTTTTTCCAATAGCATAATTTCCTGGTGAAGATAAGATTCCAGGAACAGTTTCCAATTGACCACCTTCGTGATCAGATGAAATAAGTAAAGGAATATTAAGAGAATATAATTTATCCATAGAAATCTGCAACTCTTCAATACTGTTCATATTTCCTGGATATAAAATTACACCTGCAGGTTTATACTTTAAAATTATATTTAAAGCTTCATCATCAATTCCGTCTGGAAAACCAAGAAAAAACAATTTTCCATATTTATAATTCATTTAATATCGCCTCTTTTCATCAAATAAATTTTTAAAAAATTTTCAGTACCGCGTTTATTTGAAAACATTTTATGTAAAACTATAGAGACAGCACCACGAGAAGTTAGATAGTCTTCTGGAGATATATGATTTATCTGCAATTTTCGTATATTTGGAATGAAAATATTTTTTTTAATTTCTTCAATGAAAAAATTTAAAAATTTTTCATTTAAAAGAGTAATATTACCCCCGATTATGATATTATCTGGATCAAAAATACTAATATAATCACCAATTTTTTTTGAATATATGTTAATAAAATCTCTACTATTATTTATTAATGTATCTATATCTTCATTTAAAATAGATGTGAAAGAAATATTTTCATTTGTATTTATTAAAGGGATTTTAAATTCTACTTCTCCAGCACAATTATTGCTTCCATGATATAATTTGTTTTTAATAACAATACCTATACCCAGTCCAACATGGTCTGTAGCGAAATATGGAATTGAAATATGGAAATATAAAATATTATGTGATTTATCTTTATATTTCAAATTAAAAAAAATGGCTCCACAATTACTATCATTTTCTATAAATACAGGAACATCAATTTCTTTTTCTAATGCTGTTGATAAATCCAAATTTTCAATATTTAAAGCTTTAGAATATACAATTATTCCATTTGAAGAATTAATTATACCTGGAAGTGAAATACCAACACTTAAAATTTTATAATCGTAAAATTGACTGTAAATAGAGATAATTTCATTTACGATATTGTTTTTGTCTATTTTTATATTTTTTCTTTTTGAAAAAATTATAATTCCTTGTAAATCTGTTAAAACAAATTCAAGGCCATCCTGTTCTATTGAAATACCTAAAATATATCCAATAGAAAAATTGAATGAATAAATAGAAGTTTTTCTTCCACCAAGTGGAGAAGCTGAAAGTTCATCAACTTTTTTTATTAAGTTTAAATTTTTTAATTTATTCAAAGATCTGGAAACAGTTGATTTTTCAAGACCTGTTTCTTTTGAAATTTCCATTAAGTATGTTTTTTCTTTTTTCCATATAAAATTCAATACTTTTATCAATGAATCAGTGATTTTTACCATATAGATCACTCCTAATATTAGTTGTTTGTTTCAAGCAACTAATTAAAATATAACATATTCATATTAGAAAAAAAAGTATGAAAAATGAATATTATAGATTATTATACTTAAATAAATCAGATTATATGTGAATAATATAGAAAATTTTAATATTAGTATAAAAATAACCCGACATAATGTCGGGTTATAAAGTTATTTAATCTCTATCTCCAACGATACCTGCTAACATAAGCATTCTTAGTAATTGTAAAATAGCCATGGCAGCAGAAGCAACATATGTCATAGCAGCAGCACCCAATACTTTTTTCACATGTGATACTTCTGATATTGGCATACCCATTGAAGGGAGGATTTTTATAGCTCTCGCGCTGGCATTAAATTCAACTGGTAATGTTATTATAGTAAATAATACTGCAAAAGAAAATAATATAATACCAAGTTGGATTAATGTCTGACTATAAAAAAGAAATCCTATTATAAAAATAATCCATGATAAATTTGATCCAATAGAAGCAAATGGAACGGAAAAGTTTCTTAAAACTAATGGTAAATAATTTTCCTGATGTTGCATAGCATGTCCTACTTCATGGGCGACTACGCCTAAAGCAGCAACTGACCTGCTTGAATAAGTGGCAGAAGATAGTCTCAAAACTTTATTTCTCGGATCATAATGATCTGTTAAAAAACCAGAAACAGCTTCAACTCTTACATTATATAGTCCAAGATTATCAAGCATTCTTCTTGCAAAATCTGCACCGGTTTCACCTGTTGAAGAAATAACTTTAGAATATTTTGAAAAAGTTGATTGTACAGATGCCTGAGCTATTAAAGACAATATTAAACCCGGTAATAAAATAATAAATGTAGGATCAAACCAGAATGGATAAAAAAACACACGACCACCTCCAATTACAAATCTTTTTTAGTTCTTTCTAATTTTAGAAATATAAAATATCCTATCCATTAGACTATAAATATTTCAAAATGTTCAAGAGTATTATAGCATAAATATCTTAAAAAAGACTTAAATTATGTTATAATATTAAAAAAGCAAAAAGGAGTGGAATTATGAAACTTAAATAAATATATTTAGAAAATACATTTTAATATTTAGTAAAAAATTCATGTAATAAAAATTATATAATAATAAATTGAAAAAGAAATTTTATAAGTTAAAATTTCTTTTTTTTTTAGTCGATATATAAATATAAAGAAGGATTTTTAGGAGGGGCTATATGAAAAGAAAATATTATGCAATATTGTTTATAATTATATTTATATTATCATCCTGTTCTTTTAACGATTCAATTTCCCTTGATTTAAACGTTTCGTTTGAAAGTGATTATGTTTTGATAAAATGGAAAAGTTCGTCTTTTATAAAAAATTATGAAATATACAGAAAAGAAAAAGGAGAACAGAATTATACTCTTATAAAATCAGTTAATAATATTTCAGAATATAAAGATTATGAGTTTTCCCCGCATAAATCTTATGCTTATCAACTTGTTGCGTATTCTAATCAGAATAAAATAATAAAAGAAGAGAAATATATCAGTATTCCCAATAGATTACCCGATAAGGTAAATATAATATCTCCGGAATCTGGAGATATTGTAAATCCTGATATGAAAATTATATGGACAAAATCTAATGACCCAGATGGAGATGGATTAGAATATATAATTAAAATAAAAAATAACGATAATTTGATAGATTCTGCTAAAGTGTTTACCACTGAGTATAAGGTGAATTTAAAATATAATTTGGAATATTCTTTAACAGTTGATGTATCTGATGGATATGGTATTGTTAAAGGAGAGGAAATAAAATTTTATACAAAGTCACCACCGGAAAATCTGGATAAACCAGTAATAGAAATTACAAATGTGTCAACAGATACAATAACATTGAAGTGGAATAAAATTGACAAAGCTTCATATTATGAGATATATAGGAAGGATGATAAAACAGAATATAAATTATTAAAAAAAATAGAAGAAACACAATATGTAGATAAATACCTGGAAAGAAAGATGAAATATACTTATAAAATAATAGCCTGGGAAAAAGATGAGAATGACAATATAATAGCCAGATCGCCAGAATCAGATGAAGTATCAGAAACAACAATAAATAATCCTCCAGAGAAACCGGAATTAATAAGTCCGGAGGATTATTCTGAAAATATAGATTTAAAACAAAAATTAATGTGGGATTCATATGACATAGATGGCGATAAAGTTTTATATGATGTATATTTAAGTGAAAACAGAACAGAGGTTAAAGAAGAAAAATTAAATGCAAAGGTTGCATCTGATTTAGAAAATGAAGAATATAGTCCAAATTTGTATATAAAAAAGACATATTATTGGAAAGTTGTGGCAAAAGATGAATATGGGGATATAAATAAAAGTGATGTATGGAAGTTTAAAACGAAAGAAATAGAAAATAATAAACCCATTATAAATATGCCTGATCAGGAAATAACGGAAGATAGCACAATAATTCTGAATTTATCCGATTATGTGTCTGATGCTGATAATGAGGAGCTATCTTTTGTGTTAATATCTGGTGTTGGAACAATAATAACAACTAAAGAGGCTACGCAATATATCTATTATGCTGATTATGATTCTGCAGGTGAATATGAGGTAAAAATAGGTGTTACAGATGGATTAGAATTGGCTGAAGATACTTTTAAAATAACGGTTAAAAATAAAAATAGAGCTCCAGACACACCTGTTTTTGAATATCCAACAAATGGGTTGGAAGATGTTACAACAAAAAACTTAAAATTACGCTGGGAATGTTCAGATCCAGATGGTGATGTTCTTCAATTTGCTATATATATGTCGGAAAATAAAGATGACATTGAAAATAATAAAATTTCAGAAGGATTGAACATTTCAGAATATATATTAAGTAAGGAACTGAAATATAAAACAACGTATTATTTAATGATTGAAGCGAGCGATGGAGAATTAAGCTCGAAAAGTCAGGTGATCCAATTTAGAACTGAGGAAGAACCAGCAATTATAGAAATAAGTGATATGAATATTAATTTAGACGAAACAGGTTATGCAACAATATCAACGAGTAAATTATATTCTGTTAATGGTTTAAAAAATATAGAAATAGTTTTTGATTCGAATTTTCTGGAAGTTGATGAAACAAAAGAAGCCTCGGGAATAGAATTTTTAAGAGAAGATATAAATATATTTTTTCAGGATATTAAAATAAGCGATTCCAGTATAAAAATAAATATAGCTTTTGAGAAAAACTCTAATGTAACAAAATTAGAAGGAGATATTATAAAAATATATTTTAAAGGGAAATCAACAGGTGAAACAAAATTAAGTTTTAAAAATGCGGAAGGGGTGAGGTATATTGGGGATGATGAAACAAAGATTATAAAATTTGATTATTCGGATATCGGTAATGTAACTATAAACTAAGAGGAGGTGGGTTATGAATTTCAAAAAAAAGCATATATTATTAAGTATTATTCTTTTAACCATTCTTTTAATCTTAAACGGTTGTTTAACAAAACAGGAAAAAACTGAAAAAATTTCGGATGTATCCATTAACGTTTATAAAGATTTTATAAAAGTAGAATCAAATAATAATGAAATACGATTTGAAGTGGCTAAAGATTTAAATGGAGTAGAATTTGAGTTTGGTTCTATTCTTTCAAAAAAAGAAAAGGGGAATTTTGAATTTTCAAAAAACACATTACATCTTTTTTATGAGAAAAATGGTAAAACAAGATTAATGGTGGCAAAAAAGGGAAAAATAGGATTTAAGAAAGGCGAGTTTTTGTATAAATTTAAGAATATTAAAACAACGTATAGAATTTCAGATGTGGATATCAATAAAGGAAATATAATTAAAGTTTCATCTGAGAATATTGAATCAGGAATTTCAATTATAGATAGTCTCATGAATAAAGATGGATACGAGGAAATAATTGTACACGCTAAAAATATAAATAATGTAAAAATATTAGAATTTGAAATAGATTTTGATCCTGATATAATTTCAATTGATGAAAGCAGAGGAAACGACGGTATTGAATTTTTAAATAGTTTAAAAAATTCTCAGATTATAAGTATAAGTTCAGATAATGAAACTGGAAAGATTATTATCAGTGTCACCTTAACACAGGAAGTTAATTTTAATGATGAAGATATCATGAAAATTTATGTTTTAGGTAAAGGAAAAATAGGAATATCAAAATTTGAATTTGTTAATGATAATGCAACTGGAGAAGAAAAGAGTAGCGTTATAAACGAGGCGGGAGAAAAAATTAATGTTAATTTTTATGATGGTGAAATAAAATTAAAATCACCTGTATTACTCGGTGATTTTAACAGTGATGGGATAGTTGATTTAAATGATATAGTTTTATTTGCACAATATAATGGACTCGAAGAAGGAGATAAAGATTATAAAGAAATATATGATATATCTCCAGCATATAATCTATTTAATAAAGATGGATGGGAACCCATAATAGATACTGGTTATAGTGATGGCTTTATTAATTTAAAGGATTTCACAACATTGTCCTCTAATTTTGATAAATCTGTTCCGAATAATGCGCCATTATCTCCTGTATCTTTGAATCCAAAAGATGGAGAGGTAAGTGCCTCTATACAGCCAACATTGCAATGGTATTCTAATGATAAAGATGGAGATAAGTTATCTTATAGTTTATATTTTGGAGAATCATCTTCTCCAACATTAATTGCGACTATAGATTTTGCGGGAGATAAACAAACTAATTATTCATATGATTTAAGTCAAAAATATGAGAAATTAGATAATAATAAAACATATTATTGGCAGGTTTTAGCAACGGATAGCAGAGGTGCAACAACATTAAGTGATTTATTTTCCTTCACCACAGAAGGCATTTCAAATTTAAAACCAGTAGCTTCTGATATTTCCAGTCAGGAGATTTCTGAGGGGGCAACATTTACATTATACTTACCAGATTATTTCACAGACCCAGAAGGAGATACATTGACTTTTGGCGTTGGAGAAAATAGCGAAGTTGGAGAAATAACCGATGGAGCAACATTTATTTATGCACCAAATTTTGACGTAGTTACAACATCAGAAGCTTCAAAAACATTTAATGTTGTAATTGAAGCTTGGGATTCAGAACATATTAATAATCCAACGCAATTAATCTTTTCCATTAATGTTATAAACAAAAATAGAAAACCAGAAGTACAAATAGTCTCCCCATCTAATGGTCAAAAGTCTATAGATACGACAAAAATAGAATTTAAATGGGATGCAAATGATGCTGATAATGATAATTTATCCTATGTATTTTATCTTGGGGAAAATAAAAATAATTTTAATATAATAAATGAAACTAATAATAGCGGTAATTCAGATTTTAGTATAGATTCTAACATAGCAACCTATACAGGAACTTTAGCTCAGGGAACGACGTATTACTGGAAAGTTGTTGTTAATGATGGAATAGATGAGGTATCATCAGATATATATTCATTTACAACAAAAGGTTTTAGAGATGGTGGTCAGAAAGATAAAATCGATGTAAATAACCCAATTAGAAATGGATTAGCTATTTCATCCGATGGGTATTTATATTTCACATCGGATTATGAAGAAGACAAAGGAAAAATATACGTCTATAATGCTGTTGATACAACAAATAAAATTGATGAAAAAATTATAGATTCACCGATTACTACAATTCCCACACTTGATAATGATGGAACGGTATATTTTGCAACGCTTGAAGGGAAGGTTTATGCATATACGTTTAACGGAGATGTTTTAACAGAAAAGTGGCAATCTATTATTGGAGTTCCGGTTTATACTTCCCCAGCAATTGATGCTGAAGGAAGATTATATATTGGAGATAGCGACGGAATATTACATGTTTTAGATATAACAGACGGTGAAGAAATAGAAACATACGTCACTGGAAATAAAATAAAATCAAGTATATCAATAGATAATGATGGAAATATATATTTTGGTTCATATGATGGAAATTTATATAGTTTGAAGTGGAATAATAATACATTAAAACTGAGATTTTCTGTTGAATTAAATTCTCCAATTGTAGTTAGCCCAGCAATTGATAATGATAATAATAAATTATATATTGCAACATTAGAAGGTAAGATTTATTCTATAAATCTTGACGATGGAACAGAAAATGAGATAACTGATACAGGAGATTATATAAAAATATCGCCAGTTATAGGAGATAATGTATATTTTGTAACAACATCTGGAAAAATATATAAAGGATCTAATAAAATAAGGGATTTTGGAGAAGAGATTACAGGGATCCCAGCCATAGGACATGATGGATCAAATAATGAATTATTATATATACCTGTTGGTGGAAAAATATATGCTTTGGATGCTTCGGGCAATGAAAGATGGACGTTCAGCACCTCATCAGATAATGCAATAAGAGGAAATATAGGAATTTCAAAAGATGGTTCTATATATGCAGGTTCCACAAATGGAAGCTTATATGTAGTTTATGATTCTGAAAATTTAGGTATATATGCAGGTAAATGGCCGGTATTTCAAAAAAATAGTTTTCATACAGGAGGTAATAGGCCACCGATAAGACCATATGGATTATCGCCAGAAAATAATAAAAATAGTATAGATCCAGAAACAGAATTGGATCTTCAATGGAATTCAAAAGATTATGATGGAGATAATATCACTTATTATATTTACAAAGGGGAATCTGAAAACAACCTTACGTTGTTAGGATCTACTACTGCATATTCAACGACATTAAACAGCGATAAATTAAAATATACACACACGTATTATTGGAAAGTTGAAGCGGTTGATTCTAATAATGCAACAACTTCCAGTGATATACTGAAATTTAATACAAAGATGCCAATTATTGCAGGAAGCAGTTCTGATATATATAGTATAGACGTTAGTGATAAAGAAAATCCAGATAAAATTAAAAATGCGACTCTATCTTCAACAATAATAAATGCTATGACATTTGATGGAACATATGTATATCTTGCAACGAATGATGGTTTGTATACATATGACGCTTCTCCAAATAATATAAATTCAAAGTCAAGCGATACAAAATCCGCAAAAAATTTAATAGACTTAGTTAAAGAAGGAAATTATATTTATGCATTAAGTGAAGATGCCAGTAAGTTAATTGTTTATGATGTATCAGATATTAATAATATAACTGCTCAAAGTACAGCATCAACTGACTTAACTGGCGCCAAAGCAATAGATGTTGAAGGTAATTATGCTTATATTGTAGTTGATTCTACCACAGATAGTTTTGTTATTTATGATATATCGGATCCAACAAATCCTACTGTGAAATCGTCCATGACAACTAATATTTCAACTCCAACAGATATTGTAATCAATAACGATTATGCATATATTTCATGCGACAATGATGGAATTGTTGTTATAGATATATCGAATCCAGGTAATCCAATTTATATAGACACGTTCAAGTATGAAGATGAAAATACAAAAGCCGGGAAACTATATATTTCAGGAAATAGACTATATGTAATAAATAATGATGGGCAAAAGGGCATAGCGGTAATAAATTCAACATATCCAGATAATATGACAATGGAAAGATTTATAGAAGTTTCGAGTACAGGAGATTTAATAGATCTTTATGTAAATAATAATTACATTTATGTAGCTGCTGAAACTGATGGATTGAAAATAGTGGATGAGGCTGGTGAAGCAGTAAAAGGTGAATATACAGGTAATTCAATAACAGTAGTTGCCGGTATATGCGTAGAAGAATAATAACAAAAACAACTCCGGGTGTTTGCCCGGAGTTGTTTTTTATAGACAAATGGAGTTATAATTTGATATAATAATTATATAAAATAATGAATGGAGTGATACTATGAGACTTAGAATTGGAATTGCGCAATTAAATTCGCATGTTGGAAATCTGAATGAAAACTTAAATAAAGCAAAAAAAGCCTTTAAATTCGCGGAGGAAAATGAAGCTGATTTGTTGATTTTTCCTGAATTATTCTTGACCGGATATCCGCCAGAAGATCTGGTATTGAAAACAGGATTTTTAAATGATTCAAGAAATTTTTTGAAACAATATATTGATTATACATATGGTAGTGATGTAATATCAATAATTGGAAATCTTGATTTTGAGGTTGATGCATATAATACAGCATATGTAATATACAATGGAAAAGAAGAAGCAAAATACCATAAAATATATCTTCCGAATTATTCAGTGTTTGATGAAAAAAGATATTTTTCTCCTGGGAAACAACCTCTGATGATTGAGCTGAAAAATGGTTTAAAGATAGGAGTTACAATTTGTGAAGATATATGGGTTCCAAATGGACCGGCTGTTGAATTGGCTGAAATGGGTGCTCACGTAATTGTTAATTTGTCGGCATCACCATATACAAAAGAAAAGCCAAAAAGCAGGCTGGAAATGTTAAAAACAAGAGCAGCAGAACTTTCAACATGGCTGGTATATACAAATTTAATAGGAGGACAGGATGAAATTGTCTTTGATGGTGGAAGTGTTGTTATAAATCCATTTGGTGAAATTGAACATTCATTACCTCTTTTTGATGAAAAAGTTGATTTTATAGATATAGATCCCATATCATCTACAAGGGCAAATTTAAGAGAAGGAAAAAGAAGACATCTATTATATGATAATCATAATGTTGAGATTAAAATAATTGAAAAAGAACCGAATAAAAAGAGAAAAATATTAAAAGGCAATAAAAGGGTTAACTTAATGGAAAAATATGAAGAAATATATAAAGCTTTAAAATTAGGACTTGAAGATTATATTCATAAAAACGGTTTTTCAAATGTTGTTTTGGGATTAAGCGGTGGTATGGATTCCGCATTCGTTGCGGCTTTAGCAGCGGATGCTTTTGGAAGTGACAATGTTTTAGGTGTATTAATGCCGTCACAATATTCATCGAGAGGTAGTATAGAAGACTCAATATTATTAGCGAAAAATCTTGAAATGAAAACTCATACAATACCGATAAGAAGAACATTTGAAAGTTTATTAAAAGAATTAAAGGTTGCATTTGAAGATTTACCCATGAATGTAGCCGAAGAAAATATTCAGGCTAGAATTAGAGGGACAATAGTAATGGCGTTTTCAAATAAATTTGGGTATATAGCGCTTGCTACTGGTAATAAAAGTGAGGTTGCAACAGGTTATGCTACATTATATGGTGATATGGCAGGTGGGTTTTCTCCAATTAAAGATGTTTATAAAACAGAAATATATAAACTTGCGGAATATTTTAATAAAATTAAAGGCAAATGGATTATACCGGAAAATATATTTATTAAAGCACCATCTGCAGAATTGAAGCCTGATCAAACAGATCAGGATAAATTACCGCCATATGAAATACTCGATGCAATTTTAGAAAGATATATAGAGTATGAAATGAGTATAGATGAAATAGTTGAAGATGGATATGATATTGAAACAGTAAAATATGTAATAAAACTTGTCGATTTAAATGAGTATAAAAGGCGTCAGGGAGCGCCAGGAATAAAAATAACTCAAAGGGCATTTGGAAAAGACAGAAGAATGCCAATAACCAATGGATATAAAATCTGGAGGTAAGAATATGAATAATTTACTTAATAAAGAAGAGAGAAAAAAAGGTGCCAAATCATTACTAATTATTTTTGCAATTATGTTTGGTATTTATATTATTATATGGTTTATATGGTCTCAATATGAAAAGGTTTTAAATGAATTTAAAATATTACCGTCATTACAGATTGAAAAAGCAAATTGGTATAACATATATTCCAATAAAAAAATAATTGAAACAAAATATGGCGAAGTAAAAATAGAAAAAATAGATGAAACAAATTTTATTGTTAAATATAAAGATAAAGAATTCCATGAAAAGGCATTTAGATATTTTAATGTGAGGGAATTAGATGATGCATTGTTAATCTCTTTTCCATCATTTTATATAAGAGGAATAAAAAATATTTTAATAAGAAAAAATGGGGAAATATATACTTTTTATAAAGTTCCAACTGATTTGCAGGATGAATATGATGTATATTTCTCAAAATTTCTTATGGGAAATTTTGAGAAAATAAATTTTTCAGATTTACCTGAAAGATTAAAAACAGGGGATGTTGAGAAAACGATAAATATTAAAGCAAAATATACAAATTTTATATTACGTGATATGGATAAAGTATATAAATTATCAAAAAATATGTATCTATTTATGAATGAAGATTTTTCCGCTAATTATATAGAATATTATCTGGTAAATGCGGAAGAAGAGAATATAGAAGAGAAAAATTACATATTAAGAATATTTTTGGTTGAAAAACAATTAAGATAAAAATAGTCAAGATAAAATGGTTAAATAAAAAATAATTAAGAAAAACAATT
This sequence comes from Marinitoga sp. 1154, assembly GCF_013363285.1. Classification (NCBI taxonomy): domain Bacteria; kingdom Thermotogati; phylum Thermotogota; class Thermotogae; order Petrotogales; family Petrotogaceae; genus Marinitoga; species Marinitoga sp. 1154. The sequence continues at coordinate 47,072 of NZ_LBFB01000017.1, forward strand.
AATTGGAGATAGCCTGGGGGATTTATATGTACGAAAATTTAAAAATTACAATAAAAAAAATAAAAATGCTTATAAAAAAATCTATTGATTTAAAATTGAATCAAATGGGTTTTTATGAAACAAAATATAAACCTTTTTTTAATAAGAAAGTTGTAAACAAAAATACATTTGATATGTTAAAAGAGATGTTTTTCGATGAGTATGTTGAAAAACGGAAAAAATATATTGAAAACTATACATTTAATTATTTAAATAAAATAATATCCCTAAAAATGTTGAAAGAAAAAGAAATATTAAAAGAAAAACTCAATTTTAATGAATTAAAAAAATATATACCAGAACTTTTTGATGAAATCTATGAAATTGAAATGGAAGAAAATATATTACAAAAAATATTCGAAGAGATCAATAATGTAAAGGATTGGCATAAGGAGGATATTCTTGGTTGGGCATATCAATATTATAATTTAGATGAAGAAAGATCCAGATTATTTAAACAATCACAATTTTACACACCAGAATGGGTAGTGGAATATATTGTTGATAATACTCTAACTAAATATTATTGTGAAATATATGATGATCAGGAAATAGCAGAAAAATATAAAATAAAGTATAAGAAAAGAAACAATATAAAGAAATTAGAAGAAATAAAAATTTTAGATCCAGCATGTGGAAGTGGTCATTTTTTAATAAAAGTATATGATAGACTTAAAGAATTTTATGAAAGAAAAGGGTATAGTAGATATGTATATATAAAAAATATTATAGAAAAAAACATATATGGAATAGATATAGATGAACGCTCAATAGAAATTGCCAAACTGGTATTAAAAATTAAGGCGTTGAGCGATGGTTATAAATGGGATTTAGATTTTAATCTTATTTCAACAGATTTTGAAATGATAAATTCAAATGATATTGAGGATAATATATTAAGAGATGTATATGAAAGTGTAAAAGATGAAATTGAAGGATATAAAGAATTAGGCAGTTTAATAATCTTAAGTAATAAATCTAAAGAAAAAAAAAAAAATTTACAAAAGAGAAAGATAATACCTTTATTTGAAGAAAAAACACATCTTGAAAAGTATTATGTAGATAAATTGAAGAAATTCTTCGGTATTCTTATAAAAAATTTCGACATAGTGATTTCAAACCCGCCATATACAGATTCGCATGATTATACACCTTCTTTAAGAAAATTAATTAGAGAAAAATATTTTGATTTTAGGAAAAATTTATACGCAGCTTTTATAAAAAGAAATTATGAATTTTTACTTGAGAATGGTTTAATGGGAATGATAACTCCACAAACATTTATGTTTATAAGTAGTTATGAAAAATTAAGAAAGTTTATAATAAAAAATATGCATATAGAAAGTTTGGTACATTTTGGATTAGGTGGGGTATTTGAGGATGCGCTCGTTGATACCGCTATGTTTATTTTTAGAAAGAATAATGCAAATGAAGAGAAAGGTATATATATAAATCTCAATGATGCACCATATGAGAAAAAAAAGAATGAATTAAATAAAATAACTGAAAAAATATATAAAAATGAAAAAATAAAAAGAGTTTTCAAAGAAAATCAGAAAGAATTTAAAAAAATCCCACGAATACCTTTTGTATACTGGATAAACGATGAAATAAAAAAAATATTTGAATATGATAAATTAATAAAATTTGCAGACGTAAGGCAGGGTATTGCAACAGGTGATAATAAAAGATTTTTAAGATATCATTGGCAGGTACCAAAAAATGAGATAAGCTTTAATCATAAAATTGATGGGAAAAAATGGGTACCTTATGTTAAAGGAGGCCCGTATAATAAATGGTTTGGTAATTTATGGTGGGTAATAGCTTTTGATGAGGAAAATTATAATATATTAAAGAAAATGGGAAATCACTTGCCAAATAAACAGTATTATTTTAAACCTGGAATTACATATTCTATGACAACGTCAAAAGGCCCGACATTTAGATTGCTGCCCGAAAATTTTCTTTTTGATTGTAAAGGAAGCAGTATATTTATTAAAAATGACGATTTAAAATATGCTTTATTGGGGTTTCTTAATAGCAAACTTGCTTTTTATTTATATAAATTTATTGCAGGAAGTGTAGATCTTGAAGTGGGAGATTTAAAACAAATTCCAATAGCAACAAGATTGGTAAATAAAAACAAAAAAAGAGATTTATTAATAGATATAGTTAAAATGATAATTATAATAAAAAAACAAAATACAGATTTTTCACCTTTAGAATTTCATTATAAAGGGTCGCCTTTACATCAAAACTCAAAAGGAAGTTTTGAAGAAAAAACATTAAAAAAAATATATGAAAAAGATTTACTTGATACATATATATTATTGCTTGAAGCGCTTGTAGAAAAAATAATCTTTCAAATGTATGGATTAAAGAAAAGTACAATAAGAGAGATTTTTCATAAAGAAGGATATCCAGCAGGCTGGTTAAAAAACGGAGAAATTGAGAAAATCCCTTCTATAATAAATTATTTAAAAAAAGAATATGTAGAAGATCTAGAATTACACAATGAAAAAATAAATGATATAGAGAAAGAAATATACCGCTTTTTAAAATATATATTTCCTAAACGGGATTCTATTGAATATGATAAAAATATAATGTTAAAGATATACAATAAAAAAGATAGAAATGAATATGATAATGCGATAGAAAGAATATCATTAAATACTAAGGTAAACCCCATAACGGTTTTTAACACTATAAAAGATAGAATATCTTTAGATAATTATAGAGTAAAATATTTTTTATTTTTAGCGATAAATGAAGAATATATAAAAAATAAAGGGGATATAAAAAAAATAAAAGCAGGACTTGAAAAAATAGGAATAACAGATGAAACAATAAAAAAATATTTAAGAAATAGATTGGAAAACTATATAGAAAATAAATTTTTAAAAGAACAGTTTAATTATTATAAAAAAGCTAGACCGTATATTTAGGGGGAATAATATGGAAGAATATAAAAGAATATTTAAACAAATAACCTTTTCGCTGTTAATAATAGTTATAATATTTTTTATTGGAATTATAGGATTTATGATATTAGAAGGATGGGATTTTTTTCAGTCTTTTTATATTACGGCGATAACTCTTTCAACCGTGGGGTATGGTATGCCAGAAAATATTTCTCGAGCAACCATAATATTCGATGCATTTTTAATTTTTTCCGGTATTTCTGTTGTTTTGTATTTGATTTCTTCACTAACAGCATTGTTTGTGGAAGGGGATTTTAAAAAGATAGGAGGAATATTGAAAATGATGAAACGTATAGAAAATATAACGAATCATTATATTATAGTAGGTGGGGGAAAAACTGGAAAATATATTATTGATGAATTTATAAAAACGAAAACACCTTATATAATTATAGAAAAAAATCAGGATAGAATGGATAAATTAATTGAAAAAGAAGAATATAAAAATATAAATTTTGTAATTGGAGATGCAAAAGATGAGGATGTATTAATAAAAGCAAAGATCTTTGAAGCAAAGGGGTTATTATTAACCTCTCCAAGTGATGTGGATAATCTATATATAGCCCTAACAGCCAAAACATTAAACCCATCATTATATATTGTATCAAATGCCACAAGTTCTGAAGAATTGAGAAAATTGTTATATGCAGGTGTGGATAATGTTATACTTCCGCCGGAAATAACTGGAAAAAGAATGGCGTTAATGGTTTCAAAACCAAATGTATTATCTTTTATTGAAAGTACACAAGTGGATTTTGGAGAAACGTTTGGATTTGCAGAAATAAGAATACCAGAAAATAGCTGGATGGTAGGAAAAGAATTTGGAGAATTAGAAATTTCAAAAACACTTGATATAATTGTAATGGCTATTAGAAGAAATGGAAAGGCAAAATATAATCCGAAATCTAACTTTAAAATAAAACCAAAAGATTCACTTATGGTTATAGGTGATCAAGAGGATATAGAAAAGTTAAGAAGATATGTAATAATGGCAAAAGATTAAAATATTGATTATAAAAGAAAAAGACATCAATTCACTAATGATTAACAAAAATTAACGGTATTGTAAGTTGACAAAAGAGAAGAAAGGTGGTAATATATATACTCGGACGCGGACGAAGAGCCGCGGGAAGGAAAGGAAAGCTCCTTGACAAGTGA